>NZ_NDIM01000060.1:0-10358 GCF_002241375.1 Vibrio sp. V19_P1S1T109
TTTAATTTCTTGGTGGTATATTTGTAACCAACTTCGAAAGCGAAGAAAAAATGCTCAAAGGATGAGTCCGTTTATCGCCTCCATGGAACCGAGAAATCAAATTTATGTTCAATTGATTTTATAAGGTGATAGTTATGAAAGGTTTACCATCAGCAATGTTCTGGACAAACAAGTCTGTTTATACTGGCAACTTTGCTTACCCAACAAGCTTTGGTTATTAAGACTTTAAGCATGTTATTTGAACTGTATGTTCACCCCCTAGATATTGGAATTTTTTTGTAGTCAGTTTGGCTAAAATGATTCGCCGCCACCTCAGATGAGGTGGCGTTTTTTTATCTCAATGTTCAACACTTCCTTTACGGCTACGGCTACGGCTACGGCTCAACGGCAATACGATATGGAAATCCGCTTTTTCTTTTTGAAGAAATGAAGCGCGACTAGGTTCATAAGCCATTAATAAAAGCATATTACAGCCTTAATTCTATCTGGAATTTGTGATCTGATCTCTCTATAATCCACAGCCAATCGATTACGCAACCGTTTACTTTTTTACCCTTATAGGACTCGATCATGCTCGAAAGGCTATTTAAACTTAGTGAATATGGCACAAACGTGCGCACTGAGGTTATCGCAGGAATAACGACATTTCTCACGATGGCATACATTATCTTTGTTAACCCTGCGATCTTAGCGGATGCCGGCATGGACCGTGGTGCAGTATTTGTTGCTACGTGTCTTGCGGCGGCTATTGGCTGTTTCATCATGGGCTTTGTCGCCAACTACCCAATTGCGCAGGCTCCGGGTATGGGGTTAAACGCATTTTTTACTTACGCCGTTGTGCTCGGCATGGGATATACATGGCAAGTTGCGCTGGCGGCGGTATTCGTTTCTGGTGTGCTGTTCATTTTTCTTAGTATCTTTAAAATCCGTGAGTGGATCATCGGTTCGATTCCGATGTCATTACGAACGGGGATCTCGGCCGGTATTGGACTTTTTCTTGCCTTTATTGCCCTGAAAAATGCAGGCATTGTGGTTGATAACCCTGCAACTTTGGTTTCTGTCGGCGCAATTACTTCTCTTCCTGCTGTACTCGGTGCGATAGGTTTCTTCCTGACGATTGCTTTGGTTCATCGTGGTTTAAAGGGTGCCGTAATGATCGCGATTCTTGCGGTTACTGGCCTTGGTTTAGTGTTTGGTGACGTTCAGTGGCATGGCATTATGTCGGCACCACCAAGTATTGCGCCAACTTTTTTGCAGCTTGATTTCTCCGCCATTTTTGAAGTGGGTATGATCTCAGTGGTGTTTGCGTTTCTGTTTGTCGATCTATTTGACACGGCTGGCACCTTAGTTGGCGTGGCGCAAAAAGCAGATTTGATTGGTAAAGATGGTAAAATTCCACGTCTAAATAAAGCATTGCTTGCCGATTCTACCGCTACGTCAGTCGGTGCCCTGCTAGGTACATCAAACACAACCTCTTACATTGAAAGTGTGGCGGGTGTTGCTGCTGGCGGGCGCACAGGGCTGACTGCAGTCGTTGTTGGCATTTTGTTCTTACTTGCATTATTCTTCTCGCCATTAGCTGGAATGATCCCTGCGTACGCTACGTCTGGTGCATTATTTTACGTGGCAATTTTGATGCTTTCTGGTTTGGTCAGTATTGATTGGCGCGATTTAACAGAAGCGGCTCCTGTCGTCGTTACCTGTTTATTAATGCCGCTGACATTCTCTATCGCAGAAGGTATTTCTCTTGGTTTCATTGCTTATGCGGCTATCAAACTATTTAGTGGCAAAGGGCGCAGTGTATCGATGAGTGTGTGGGTGATGTCAGCCATCTTCATCTTTAAGTATATCGCCTCTGCAATGTAATGAACGACACAGATTATTTAAATAATTAGGTTTACAACAATGAGCAATAAATTCGTTATCACTTGGGACAACATGCAGACTTACTGTCGTCAATTGGCAGAAAAACAGATGCCTGCAGAGCAATGGAAAGGTATTTGGGCGGTGAGCCGTGGTGGTCTGGTTCCTGGTGCCATATTGGCGCGTGAATTAGGTATTCGCCATGTCGATACGATTTGCATTTCAAGTTACGATCATGATCATCAGCGTGACATGACAGTGATCAAAGCACCTGAAGGTGACGGCGAAGGTTTCTTAATTGTTGAAGATTTGGTCGATAGTGGTGATACCGCACGTAAGCTACGTGAAATGTATCCTAAAGCGAAATTGATTGCGGTGTGTGCGAAGCCTTCTGGCGTAAGCTTGTTAGATGATTATGTTGTGGATATTGCTCAAGATACGTGGATTGAGCAGCCATGGGATATGACGATTCAATACGCAGAACCGATTAACCGTAAACAAAAGTAATGTTTTTCTTTGCGTTTATTTGAAAATGGCCCTTTATCGGGCCATTTTTTTTATTACTATTAGAGCACCGCTCTCAATTGAATCGACTTATGTCTGAATCTAACAGCCAAAACCTTTCTGAAACCTTGTTCCAGAAATACAAGCAAGCCCAAGAAACCTCGGCATTGACCCGTTATATGCCAAGCAGCCAAGAAATTTTGGACCTAAAAAAACAGCAAGAAGGGTACGTTTGGTATCGAAATCTCAGGCGTTTACAGTGGATATGGCAAGGTGTTGATCCAGTAGAGCAAGAAGAAGTTCTCGCCCGCATTGCCTCTTCGAAACATTCGCGAACCGAAGCGGATTGGCTAGATACGGTTATGGGCTATCACAGTGGTAACTGGGCATACGAGTGGACTAAGCTGGGTATGCGTCACCAAAAGCGCGCTAATGACAAGCAAGACGAAGAGGCGGCCAATGAACTTTTTTCCGCGTCGCTCTGCTTTAGCATTGCTGGTTATCCGCATCTAAAAAATGATAATTTATCCTTACAGGCACAGATACTGTCAAACAACGCTTATAACGAAGCGGCCAAATTGACTCGTTATGTGATTAAGCAAGTTGAAGTACCCTATAAGAACAAAAAAATAGTCGCTAATTTGCATTTGCCCAATACCGATAGGCCTCATCCGGTCGTTTTGGTTAGTGCCGGTTTAGACAGTTTGCAGACGGATATGTGGCGTTTGTTTAGAGATTATCTCGCGCCTAGAGATATTGCGATGTTAACCATTGATATGCCCTCCGTAGGTCATAGCTCCCATTGGCCCTTAACTGAAGATTCTTCATGTCTGCATCAAGCCGTACTCAATGAACTGGAAAGCTTGCCTTGGGTTGATCATCGAAAAGTGGGGCTTGTTGGATTTCGATTTGGTGGTAACTCTATGATCAGGCTCTCTTTTCTAGAGCAAGATAAAATCAAGGCTTGTGTTTCATTAGGTGCACCTATCCACGATATTTTAGCTTCGCCAGAAAAATTGAAAAAAATGCCCAAAATGTATATTGATGTGCTGGCGTCTCGTTTAGGTAAAGACGTGGTGGATATTAATAGCCTTGCTGGGTTGATGCGAGCGTGGTCACTGAAAGTGCAAGGTTTTTTAACCAGTAGGCGAACTAAAGTTCCGATTTTGGCTTTAGGATTAGAAGGTGATCCCATTTCACCCTATTCGGATAATCAATTAGTTGCAATTTTTAGTGAATATGGCAAAGCGAAACAGATAAAAAGCAAAACAATTACACAAGGATATGAGCAATCCCTCGATTTAGCGATAAAGTGGTTAGAAGATGAGCTATTTAGGTGACTTTTCTACTAAATTAGTTAAGCATGATATTGGTATGCGGTAACAAGCATATGATTAATAAAAATAATGATCGTTCTTAACATTGAAATGGAGAGTCAATATGTCAGAAATGACCCACACCCCGACTCATTATCGCTTATTGTCTGCTTTAAAAGCTATTGGACCTTATTTACGAGAAGGCCAATGTCGTGAGGATCACTACTTATTTGATTGCCTTGCGTCTTGCGTTAATGACAAAAAATCCCCAGAAAAACGAGAGTTTTGGGGCTGGTGGCTGGAACTTACTAAGAAAGAATCAGGGTTTGAGGCTAAGTATCATACAGGACGTTACAACTTAGCTGGCGCGTGGGATGCCGACGCAATTCCTAAATCCGTATTTTCTGAAGTCAAACGTACCCAAGAAGAGTTTCATGCCAAATTAGTAGCGAGTCTCTATGAGCGCTTTGAATTGAGTGTTGAGATTGCACAAGATTCCGCTGAATTCGTCTGATTTTCGTTATCCCCTTACCCTCGTGATGAAAAAGGTGCTTTTTAGCACCTTTTCTACTTGTGAATTATTGCTTTGATTGCTAAAACATCAGCTCTTATGTGTTTTCCATTTCAGAAGAAATCATGACAACGAATCAACAAAGCGGAAAAGCGGTGCAACTTCAAACAATCGTTGTGAAGCTAGGAACCAGTGTATTAACCAGTGGTACTTTGGCGTTAGATAGAGCTCATATGGTTGAGCTTGTCCGTCAATGTGCTGAACTGAAAAAGCAAGGCCACTCAGTGGTGATTGTATCGTCGGGCGCAATTGCCGCTGGTCGAGAACACTTAGGTTACCCCGCACTCCCCAACGCAATGGCTAGCAAACAGTTGCTTGCTGCGGTTGGGCAGAGTCAACTGATTCAAGCATGGGAATCTCTTTTTGCTATTTACGGGATTAAAATCGGCCAAATGCTGCTGACTCGGGCCGATCTAGAAGATCGTGAGCGTTTTTTGAATGCGCGAGATACCATTAATGCTTTGGTCGAGCACGATATTATTCCTGTGGTCAACGAAAACGATGCCGTGGCAACCAGTGAAATCAAAGTGGGCGACAACGACAATTTGTCAGCCTTGGTTGGTATCTTATGTGGTGCCGATAAACTATTGCTGCTGACTGACCAAAAAGGGCTCTTCACCGCGGACCCGCGTAAAGATCCTAACGCTGAACTGATTAAAGAAGTCAAAACCATTGATGATACCTTGCGTAAAATCGCTGGGGGTAGTGGTACTACGCTTGGTACCGGAGGTATGGCAACTAAGCTTCAGGCTGCTGATATTGCTCGTCGTGCAGGGATTGAAGTCATTATCGCCGCAGGGCGTGCCAGCAACGTTATTTTTGACTCTTTAAGTGATGCGCCACAAGGCACCCGTTTCTTGCCATGTACCGAAGCGTTAGAAAACCGCAAACGCTGGATTTTAGCGGGTCCTGCCGCTTCTGGTGACATTGTCATTGATGGCGGAGCCGTCAACGCTGTAGTCGCGAATGGCAGTAGCTTATTAGCGAAAGGGGTAGTGAATGTCAGTGGTACTTTTGCACGTGGTGAAGTGGCGCGAGTAACCGATAAACAAGGCGTATTAATTGCCCGTGGCATTGCCGCTTATTCCAGCCAAGACTTAGCCAAAATCGCGGGCAAACACAGCAAAGATATCGGAGGCATTTTAGGTTACGATTATGGCTCAGAAGTCATTCATCGCGATGATCTTGTTGTGATCCAAGAATAGTAAGGAAAAGAAAGTGGATTTAACCATAATGGGTAAAGCCGCCAAACAGGCCGCTTTCCAGCTCGCTACCGTTTCAACGACACAAAAAAACAATGCATTAGCGATCATTGCCGATGAACTGGAGGCGCAGAGCGCCGCGATTTTAAAAGCGAATGCTCAAGATATCGAACTGGCCCGCGAAGCCGGGTTGAACGATGCGATGCTTGATCGCCTATTGCTCAATGAATCGCGCCTGCAAGCCATTGCTAATGACGTGCGTAATGTGATTAATCTCAATGACCCTGTCGGTAGTGAAATCGATAGCCGAGTGCTTGAAAACGGATTGTCATTATCTCGCCGCCGAGTACCGTTAGGTGTGGTGGGCGTTATTTATGAAGCGCGTCCTAATGTGACCATTGATATTGCGGCATTGTGTTTAAAAACGGGTAACGCCAGTATTTTACGGGGAGGGAAAGAGACCTTTTTCTCCAATATGGCGCTAGTCAACGTTATTCAATCGGCGCTAGAAAAAGCACAACTACCAGCGGCTGCGGTACAGTATATTGAAAAACCGGATCGCGAACTGGTTTCACAGCTGCTCAAGCTGGATGAATATGTTGATATGATCATTCCGCGCGGCGGCGCTAGCCTACATAAAATGTGCAAAGAAAACAGCACCATTCCGGTGATTATTGGTGGTTTTGGCATTAGCCATATTTTTGTTGACCAATCGGCGGATCTGGACAAATCAGTCGAGGTAATTGAAAACGCCAAAATTCAGCGCCCTTCTGCGTGCAACGCACTGGATACTTTGCTGGTTCATCAAGCGATTGCCAGTGAATTTTTGGCAAAACTGGTGCTACGACTTAATGATCAAGTGACCTTCGTTGTAGAGCCAAAAGCCCAAACCTGCATGAGCCATGCGAAACAGTTGAGAGAGGCCGTTGAAGGCGATTTTGACACCGAATGGCTAAGTTACACTTTGGGTGTCAAAGTGGTCGATGACGTGCAGCAAGCGATTGAACATATGCGTGAACACAATGCAAGCCATTCGGATGCGATCATGACAAATGACCTATTTAATGCAGAGCTGTTTATTAATTCCGCGGGCTCTGCTGCAGTGTATGTCAATGCTTCGACGCGTTTTACCGATGGGGCTCAATTTGGTTTAGGTGCTGAAGTGGCCGTTTCGACCCAAAAATTGCACGCTCGCGGGCCGATGGGCTTAGAAGAGTTGACCAGTTACAAGTGGGTTGGCAAAGCCAATTACTTATCACGTCGTTAAGTTCTTTTCGTTATGGATAACGCAAAGTGTGGTTGTTAACAAAATAGAGATTGAAAAGGGGCTGATGCCCCTTTTGCGTTCAACTTGCGTACTAATTCCGGTACACTGATGCTCATTGTTATGGAGGTGATATGCATTGTCCTTTTTGTTCAGAGAACGACACCAAAGTGATTGATTCTCGTCTTGTCGCAGATGGCCATCAAGTGCGCCGTCGCCGTCAATGTTTGGCATGTAATGAACGTTTTACCACGTTTGAATCGGCCGAGCTCTTGATGCCAAGAGTCATCAAATCAAATGGAAATCGTGAACCGTTTAACGAAGATAAAATGGTCGGTGGTATACAGCGAGCATTAGAAAAACGACCAGTCAGCGCCGATGCGATTGAGCTTGCAATCAGTATGATTAAATCTCAGTTGCGAGCCACTGGTGAGCGAGAAGTCCCAAGTAAAATGATTGGTAACTTGGTGATGGAGCAGCTCAAAGTACTCGATAAAGTCGCTTACATCCGCTTTGCCTCCGTGTATCGCAGTTTTGAAGATATTCGTGAGTTTGGTGAAGAAATCGCGAAGCTGGAAGATTAATCGCTTATGTTTACTCCTTTTGATTATCAAATGATGTCGCGAGCCATTGAGCTTGCCAAAGGTGGCGTTTTTACCACTCAACCTAACCCCAATGTCGGCTGTGTGATCACTCAAGGAGAGCAGATTGTTGGTGAGGGGTTTCATGTTCGTGCTGGTGAGCCGCATGCCGAAGTACACGCCTTACGCATGGCAAACGAGCAAGCGCAAGGCGCTACCGCTTATGTCACTTTAGAGCCTTGCTCGCATCATGGCCGTACACCGCCTTGCGCTGAAGGCTTGATTAACGCCAAAGTGGCGAAAGTGATTTGCGCAATGCAAGATCCGAATCCTCAAGTCGCTGGGCGTGGTATTCAAATGCTGCGTGACGCTGGGATTGAAGTCGAAGTCGGTTTGTTAGAAGCGGATGCCATCGCGCTCAATCCGGGTTTTATTAAACGCATGACAAGTGGGATGCCCTTTGTCCAATTGAAAATGGCCGCAAGTCTTGATGGACAAACAGCACTCAATAATGGTCAGAGTCAATGGATCACTTCAGCGGCCGCGCGGCGAGATGTGCAAAAATTTCGCGCCAAAGCGGGTGGAATTTTATCGACCAGCAAAACAGTGATTGAAGATGATGCTTCATTGACTGTGCGTTGGGATGAACTGCCTCCATCAGTGCAAGTGAACTACCCACAACATCAGTTACGCCAACCAGTGCGAGTCATTCTTGACAGGCAAAACCAACTCCATGATGGTCTAAAGCTGTATCAACATTCCGGTGAAGTATTGGTGCTTGGCACTGAACATACGTCATTGCTCAATAGCAACCAGACACAATTTGAGTTAGCGGATACCTTAGCTTATTTAGCTGAGCAGTCACAAATGAATCATCTCTGGGTAGAAGCTGGTGCCACACTGGCTCGTTCACTGATCCAAGCCCAATTGGTCGATGAGATCATTTTGTACTTAGCGCCTAAAGTCATGGGTAGTGATGGTCGGGGGCTATTTGGTGCTTTGGGGCTATCTTCCATGGCGGATACGCTAGAGTTAATCATCAAAGATGTACGACAAGTTGGGCCGGATATTCGGATCATTGCCGTACCTAAAATAAAAGATAAATAGCATGTTTACAGGAATTATCGAGGCGGTAGGTACACTTGCCGCGATTACACCCAAAGGTGAAGACATCAGTGTGACCGTGAAAGTCGGTCATCTTGATATGAGCGATGTCAAACTTGGTGACAGTATTGCCACAAATGGTGTCTGTTTGACCGTGGTAGATTATAACAGCACTCAATATACAGCGGATCTCTCACTAGAAACGCTCAACAAAACCGGGTTTGCTCACTATCAAGTTGGTGACATGGTCAACCTAGAAAAAGCCATGTTGCCCACCACTCGTTTTGGTGGACACATTGTTTCTGGGCACGTTGACGGTGTTGGTGAAATCATTGAACGAAATCCTGTTGGTCGTTCGATAGAGTTTTGGGTAGCGATCCCACCGGCATTGAATAAATACGTGGCTGAAAAAGGCTCAATTACAGTAGATGGTATCAGCCTCACTGTGAATGATTTAAGAAAGAATGCCTTTAAGCTGACCATAGTGCCTCACACTTCTGCCGAAACGACCATTGATGCATTTCATGTTGGGCGTAAAGTGAATTTGGAAGTGGATGTGCTCGCGCGTTATATGGAGCGTTTGCTGCAAAACCAGCAAGATGAAGAGACACCAGAGTCAAAAATTAGCTTAGCATTTTTACAACAAAATGGTTTTGCGTAAACCGCGCATTGTCCCATGCCACCACGGTCGTGGATAAATCTAAGTCAGGGACTGTGCGGAAAATAGTTCAGCGATAGGAAAATAGAGTATGCCAATAAGTACCCCGCAAGAGATCATTGAAGATATTCGTCTTGGGAAAATGGTCATCTTAATGGATGACGAAGATCGTGAGAACGAAGGTGACTTGATCATGGCCGCCGAGCACGTTACTCCTGAAGCTATTAATTTTATGGCTAAATTTGGTCGTGGCCTGATCTGCTTAACCATGACTAAAGCTCGTTGTCAGCGTTTAGGCTTGGCTCCTATGGTGCAGGATAATAATGCTCAATACACCACCAATTTTACCGTCTCGATTGAAGCGGCCGAAGGCGTAACCACCGGCATTTCAGCGGCCGATCGCGCCGTGACGGTACAAGCTGCGGTGGCGAAAGAGGCGAAAGCTTCAGACTTAGTGCAACCTGGGCACATTTTCCCACTGGCTGCGCAAGAGGGGGGCGTTTTAACTCGCGCTGGGCATACGGAAGCCGGTTGTGATTTGGCGCGCCTTGCGGGATTAGAGCCCGCCTCTGTGATCGTCGAAATTTTAAATGATGATGGCACCATGGCGCGTCGCCCTGATCTTGAAGTGTTTGCCGAGCAACATGGTTTAAAACTCGGTACGATTGCTGATCTGATTGAATACCGTAACAATACTGAGACGACCATTGAGCGTGTTGCACAGTGCAAGTTGCCGACAGAATACGGTGAATTTGAACTGATCACTTACCGCGACGTGATTGATAATCAGATCCATTACGCATTGCAAAAAGGCACATTGGATGGTCAAGCGCCATTGGTGCGAGTTCATCTGCACGATACCTTTACCGATTTACTGCGTAGTGATCGCAATGCTGAACGCAGTTGGACTTTAGATAAAGCGATGCAGCGTATCGGCCAAGAGGGCGGCGTATTGGTCATTTTAGGTAATGAAGAGTCGAGCGACTTATTGATCCATCGCGTTAAGATGTTTGAGCAACAAGACAAAGGCCAAGCGCCTACTTTAGCGAAAAAACAAGGTACTTCACGCCGTGTGGGGATTGGTTCACAAATTCTGGCGGATTTAGGTGTTCGTGACATGCGTTTACTCTCCTCAGCCAATAAAAAGTATCACGCTTTAGGCGGTTTTGGCTTGAATGTGACAGAGTATGTTTGCCAATAATGTCATCTCGTTTTAGCGCTTAGAACCTAACGTCACATTTAAAAATACACCGTAATAAAACCAATAAAGGAAGCCCAACGCCTGTCTCTTATAC
>NZ_NDIM01000167.1:0-10355 GCF_002241375.1 Vibrio sp. V19_P1S1T109
TAGTTGAGGCGTGGAATAAATGAGGCTAAAAAGAAAACATGAACGAAACGAAATTATCGGCCAGCCAAGTTAATGAAAAGTCACTGCAATTATTGATGCAAGTGGCGGTAAATGAAGAGCCAGTATCAGCGAAAACCTTGAGCGAACAATTGCAAGTTCCGCTGAGTAGTTTGTACCGACATCTGAAGATTTTGAAAGAGTGGAACTTGATCGAAGAGAGCCCACACGACAAAACGTTGATCATCGGTTCGGCGGCTCTACTTTTAATGCGCAGTTATGAAACGAGTCAACACAATTTAGATGCAGTCGATGCGGTGTTAAGTCGATTACAGAAACAGACAGGCGAAATGGCGGCATACATGGTTCCGGTGGGATACCGAGCCTTGTGCGTTAGCCAAAAAGAAAGTATGCAGGCACTTCGATGCAGCTTCGTCCAGGGTCAAAGTCAACCCCTGCTTCGAGGTGCCTCATCTAAAGTGATGTTGGCGTATTTACCCGCTCCGCGCTGTGAAAAAATTCTTCGTTATTTTGGTGAAGACCACCAAATGGAAAAATGGCAGACAGAGTTGGAAAAAATACGTCGTAATGGGTACGCCGTGAGCACGTCAGAAATTGATCCTGGCGTTTCCGGAATTAGTGCCCCCGTAATGAAAGGGAGTAAGTTGATCGGCGCAATTTCAGTGATGGCTCCAGCCCATCGTGTTGAAACCAACAAGCAGCGGATCATTTTACATGTATTACAGGCAGCAAGAGCGTTGCCACCAGAAAGGTAATTCATAATGCTAAGTTTATTCAAACGCTACCGTATGAGTCGTACACAGAGCCAACCCGCTTATCCATTCACGTTCATGACACTCTGTGAACAGATAAAGCCAATGTCTCAAGTAGAGTTTGAATTTGCTCAGCAGAGCCTTGAATTTGCATCAGATTGGCTCTATCAGCGTCAATCCACGCCTTGTTACTCTGATGCGGGACATATAGTCGTCAAAGATAAAAATGCCACCCGTTTTCAAGACACCTTGAGTCATCAATTAGCACTGAGCTCAGTGCCTGTCGTACTAGCGAATTGTCACGAAATGCTGCTCAATGCATTGCCAGTGATGGCTTTTGAGAATGACGAAGTTGGTATTGTGAGTATCGGACATCATTTTGAGCTGAAACAAACGCTGGACCTACAAGTTGGCTCTGCATTTCATTTTGCACTCTCTCGCTATAACAATACGCGCCTATTTTGTATTGGAATTGATGAAATGCATCAATCCAACCAAGTGTGGGAGTATGCAGAAGATTTAGGCTGTGATTGGTTAACGCTGAATGAGTGCGGTTTTCGTCATCGTAATCAACTAAAAAGCCAATTAGGTCACTACATAGAGCATTGTGATCAACTGATCGTGACGATTGATTTAGCCTCTTTAGTTCCGGGAGTGGGGGTTGATGAGAACAACGCGTTAGATAACCAAATGGTACTAAGAACGTTAAGGCAATGTGCGCTTTCGGGCAAGGTAAAGCTTATCCAACTGGTGGGGGCGAAGGATAAATTGATTTATTCTAAGCAGACCAAAGAAATTTTAGATGAGCTATGTGCTTTATCACCAGATGTGATCCACGCTGCGTAGTGACATATTGATTCTCATATATACCAAACAAAAACCCCCCAGTTGTCTGGGGTTTTTGTTTTATGGAACTCAACTATTTGAAGTATGCTTAAGTGTGTTGTTCGGTTTTTAGTATTAGGTTAATGAGCACTAAACTTGCTGAGTGATAATGAAGTGGCTTGTGCTTTCTGGAAGAGCTCTTTACTACAATCGCTCATCACTTTGCTGTCATTAAGTAGTTCGAGTGAATGTTGATTAAGATTGCTCAGTTGCGTTAGCAAATCTTCAACATGTGACAGTTGCTCATCAGATGAATTGACCGCTAAGTGGTTGGCGTTATTCGCTTGATTAACATCCTTGATCGCTTGGCTGACTAACTCGTTACTACTTTCAATAGCTTCAACGCAACTCATTGATGCATTGACACTTTCCCCCATGTAGCCGATCAAGTCTTTCGAAAAGTTACTAAGCACGGTAAGGATCTCTTCCACTTGGTTGGTTGAAGAGGATGTTTTTTCCGCTAGGTTACGCACTTCGTCTGCCACGACGGCGAAACCGCGACCATTCTCACCCGCGCGAGCCGCTTCAATGGCCGCATTGAGCGCAAGCAGGTTTGTTTGATCAGCGATCGTACGGATGATCTGTAAGATATCGGTGACTTTTTCAACCTGGGCATTTAGGCTCTCAGCGGTTTTTGCTGTTACTTGTGACTTTTCTGCTAGGTTTTTATTTTCACTTAATGCATGTTTAAGTTGTTGTTGACTTTCTTGCCCAGAAATAACGGCTTGTTGTAAAGACAGCGACGCAGTATTGATATTCTCGGTGACTGACGCAATGCTTTGCCGAGCACCTTCACCAATTTGTACTGATTGCGCAATTTCCCGCTGCTGACCATTGATATTGTGTTCTAGCTGCTTCACTTGTCGTTCAACAGCTTTCGTAACATCAGTGACATCGCAGATGTTTTGTTCAATAGGGTGGAAGGTGTGTTCCACTTTTTCAATGAACATATTGATTGCTGTGGCAAGGTCACCTAACTCGTTATCTTTGTTAAATGGAATTCGTTGCTTGAGGTCACACCGACCAGAAGCCAATGATTCACATAAGTTTTTCAGCTGATTTAAAGGATGCAGTAGAGCGCTCCTCAAAATAAAAAACAAGCCAATAAAAGTAATCAACACGAAGGTTATGCCAATTGAAATGGCCCATAGCCCCAGTTCCTTGGAAATGGCATTGACCTTGTCAAATTGCCACTGAGTAACTAAGTAACCCACCAATTTTGCTTCCTTGCCCGACGTTAATGGGTTGATGATGATCACGTGTTGTGTGCTTTGTTCAATAATAATGGCGTTGGTTGATGCTTGGGTCAGCGCATTTTTTATATTGACTCCGCTAGGAGATACGGACTTCTCATTTAATTGATAGAATAAAGATCCATCTGCAAGGAAAACCGCTATATGTTTGAGTTCTTTATTGCTGCTATCGACAGCGACTTTAACCCGCTCTTCCAAGCTCTCTACTTTGTTAAAGCGCACCGAAGTGGCGACGTTTTCAGCTAGAGAAGCCGCCATTTGTTGATAAGTTTGAGCGCTCAGCGAGTACATCACTGTGGCACTTTTCGACCATAGAGCATAGGAAATAGCAATCAGCGATACAACGCTAAGTAGCGACGCACTTGCCACTACCAACCGACTAATACTAAGTCTCATATAGAGTAATCCTGATCAATGAGTTAAAGAGCTTCTACGTTAACGCCGATGGTGATGGCACCAATCACTTTCCCTGAGCTAGGGTCAACCACGCTGTGGCTTATCTGTGACTGAAACATTTGGGTCGACTCATCTTCTTCTATCTCACCAATTAGATATGCGCTTGGACCTTTAAGGTAGGTGTCTTGCCACTTTTCCTCATCTCCTTGCCAGTAGTCAGAAGTAATCTCGCTTTGGGCGACATTCAGCCCTTTGTTATCCATAGCAAAGATCTCCGTAATTAGCCCGTTGCTAGCTTGTTGAATCGATTTAAGTTCAGAAGATGCGGGGGAAGAGAGCAGTTTGTTGATCAGTGGAGCATCGGTTTGGCCCACTTGGCTACGCCAATCCTTGTCGAGTTGATCAATTTGCATTTGAGTTAGGTTCGCGTGTTGAGCGTTTTGAGCATTAATGGCTTGGATTAAAACGGGATTAGCAATGATTTCAGCCACCTTGGTATCAATGAAGTTTTTTAGCGCCCCTTCAAACTCATTAGCAAAGGAGGAAAAGGAGAAACAAGCGATCAGGCAAATAAAATATTTCATAACAGACTCCAGTCGAGTTAGGTATTTTGCGTTGTGTATAAGGTATGTAGTGATCTTAGATGTTCATATTCATCAATATGCACTTTGAGCCTAGTTTAAGAATAGAAAACTGTAAAAAAATAGGTGTGATTTGAGCGCATGATCAAATGAATATTCATCTCTTGCCAAACAAAACAAAAAACTATCCGTTTTGACAATTGACAAGCTTGATGGCGGTGCCGGTTGTATTGTTTTCTCGACGAGGTCGGTTAGAAAATATCGATTTGGAGTGATACTTGTGGTGACCCAGCTGTGCTGAATGGCTTATTTAGCTAACGCATAGATTTTATTTTTTAACTCACTGTCACCGTTAAGCAATGTAAATTTAACTTATTTGTCACGATAGACCGCTAAGCTGCTTGCAAAATCCAATAACAAGACAAGTAAAGTCAAGGAGCAAACATGTGGAAGCGTGAAGAGCAAGAGTCTCAATTTAGTGAAATGATCGAAGCGAGACTCTCTCGCCGCCGTTTTATGGCGGGTAGTGCGGCAGTCAGTGCAGGCGCGTTTTTATCTTTAAATCCAGTTGCTAAGGCTGTTGCGGCAAAGTCGAGCTCTTCACTGCTCAATTTTGAAGCCATTCCTGTCTCAACGGCAGATGCCATCGTTGTTCCTAAAGGGTATAAAGCGACCCCGTTGATTTCATGGGGTGACCCCATTTCTGTTGATGCTCCTGAGTTTGACCAAAGTGGTAAACAAGATTCACGAGCACAAGAGCTTCAATTTGGTGATAACACTGATGGCATGAGCTTCTTCCCAATTTCGGATGATCGCGGTGTACTTGCGATTAATAATGAATACACCAACTACGAATACTTGTTTGATCACAAAGGTAAATCGATGACAGCAGATGATGTGCGTAAAGCGCAAGCTGCGGTCGGCGTTACTGTCGTTGAAGTGATGAACAAAAATGGCCAGTGGACGGTTGACCGCGCAGGGAAGCGTAACCGTCGTATCACGGCAAACACACCAATGCTGCTCACTGGGCCAGCTGCAGGCCATACGCTAATGAAAACCGCCACTGATCCTAAGGGCTTAAATCCACTGGGAACTTTTAACAATTGTGCGAATGGTCAAACGCCGTGGGGGACATACTTAACGTGTGAGGAGAACTTTGATGATTTCTTTGGTAGTAACCAGGATGGCGTGAAGTTAACGGCTGATCATAAGCGTTATGGTATTGAAGCCAAACCCAGTGATTATCAATGGCACCAACATGATGAGCGTTTTGACGTTGCGAAAAACCCCAATGAGCCAAACCGCTTTGGTTGGGTAGTGGAAATTGATCCGAACGATCCAACATCGACGCCACTTAAACGCACGGCGTTAGGCCGTTTCAAACATGAAAATGCGGCGCTTACTCTCAACAAAGATGGCCATGCTGTGGTCTATCTGGGGGATGATGAACGCGGTGAACATCTATACAAATTCGTTTCAAAAAATCGCTACCAAGCTGGTAACGATGCGGCGAATCGCAACTTATTGGAAGAAGGAACCCTCTTTGTTGCTAAGTTTGATATGAATGAGCAAGAGCTGAAAGGTTCAGGAAAGTGGCTTGAATTGACCTTTGGTAAAAATGGTTTAACGCCAGAAAATGGTTTTAAGGACCAAGCAGAAGTGATGATTTTTGCTCGCCGCGCAGCGACTCAAGTGGGTGCTACGACAATGGATCGTCCTGAATGGGTTGCGATTCACCCTGATAATAAGCACGTGTTCTGTACACTGACCAACAATAAAAACCGAGGTAAAGAGGGGCAACCTGTTGGTGGTCCTAACCCTCGCGCTAAGAATAACTATGGCCAGATTCTGCGCTGGATGCCAGCCAATGAGGATCACACTAGCACTGTGTTTGCATGGGATCTGTACTTGATTGCGGGCAACCCAACGGTACATAAAGGCGATCTCTATGCGGGCAGCGACAATATCTCAGCAGACAACATGTTCAACAGCCCAGATGGTATCGGCTTTGACAAAGCGGGTCGCTTGTGGATTCAAACCGATGGCAACTATTCCAACAAAGGGGATTTTGCCGGGCAAGGCAACAACCAAATGTTGTGTGGGGATCCAATTACTGGTGAAGTCAAACGTTTCCTAACTGGGCCGATTGCTTGTGAAATAACCGGGTTAACTTTTTCACCGGATCAAAAAACCATGTTTGTTGGCGTTCAACACCCTGGGGAAGATGAAGCGCCATCGCATTTCCCATACGGTGGAACCACCAAGCCGCGTTCGACCATTATGATGATCACTCGTGAAGACGGCGGGGTGATTGGCGCATAAGCCCTGATCATTTTCCGCTGAAGGGAGCTGCGGCTCCCTTTTTAACATTCCTGCTGTCGGTCAACGCTGTTACCATCATCCATTCACGTTCTTGGCGCCTCCTATCTTGCACGAAAGAAGACGTTGTTTCGGTTAGGCAGGACATGGTCTGGTTTACTTTTCCTACACGTTATGTATGAATTCTTTGTGTCAGGAAAATAAGTAAAAAGGGTGAAATCGGGGCGATTATTTTCCCTCAAATTGACAATTGCTTGATACGTTCTTTGCGTGTCGTCCGTTATTATGCTGATCTTCAATAATCCAGCGGTGTCTATTGAGCGTGAAAAAGCAAATCCAAATCAAAAAATCGGGCTTAGTACTCTTAGCCTCGTTCTCGTTGCTGTTAGTTCCCATCTCATTGGTTGGGTCTTCGATTGATTTGACCACACCAGTGAGCGAGGGCGTCGGTGCATTTTTTACCTATTTAACCGATTCGGCCGGTTGGCAAGGCTTTGGTTTTACCTTTGCGGTACTGGCTTTCCTGGCAACGCGAACGGCGTGCTCGAGAGCGTTACTCTTAAACCGTATTATTCAAATTGGTTTTTTGTTGGTTGTTGGTATGGCTGCCAAAACCGGTTTAAAATATCTGACAGAGAGCCCGCGCCCATACACTGAATTGATGACGCATCAACTGCTTATCCCAAACCCTGCGCATTTTTATAAATTGAGTGAATTACAAAAAGAAAGTGTGATGACCGACATTGCAACCCAAGTCAGTGACTGGCGCTTACGTCATTGGCAGGGTGAAAAGGACTATTCATTTCCCTCTGGCCATACGATCTTCGCTACTATTTGTCTGGCTTTCTTTGGTGGCTTGTTTATTGAACAAAAGCGCTATATTTTTGCGGCGGGTCTACTGCTTTGGGCCTGTGGGGTCGCCTTTAGCCGCTTATGGTTAGGGATGCATCGTCCGGTTGATTTATACGGCTCCTTGCTGTTTGTCAGCATGATTTACCTTGTGATACCCAAAGTGTACCCCTTAGATCACCCTAAATTAAAACCACTATTAACGCGTCTTCATCTCTGTTAACGGGTCACGAGTCATCATAAAAAAGCCAGCACATTAAACGTGCTGGCTTTTTTGTAATCACATTTTACTATCACATAAGTAACGGCATCAGGCAAAGAAGGAGGAAGCCACACCAATCAAACCACCGAATACTCCACCCCAAACAACCAACCAGCCAAGGTGCTGTTTAATCATCTTCTGTACCATCTCTTTCACCAATTTAGGCGTGAGTTCATTGAGACGTTGATCGATGATGTTTTCGATGTTAGCGGTGATCTCTTCAATCATCTCAGGAGCTTCTAACTGCTCTTTGAGCGCTTGTTTAACGTTATCGCTTTGGCTGATATCAATCATAGATTGCTGCATTTTTTCGACAAACGGTTGCTTGAGTGGTTGTAGCGCGTCGGTTCCACCAAACATCGCCAGCATGCCGCCAAATGGAGAGTTTGCAATCACTTCGACCAAAGAATCAAAGGTTGGGTTGAAGTCAACTTTGGCAATCACAGGCTCAAGATCCAACGTTTTACTGCCCGTCATCTCTTTACTGAGAAAGCGGTCAATATTGGACTGGGTGAAAAATTGCTCCATCATCAGGCTCTTGATTGCGGTTTTGAACTCTTCAAAGCGAGCAGGTATCACACCCGAGCCATAGAGTCCTGGCACTTTTTCAAACAGCATGTGAATCGCAAGCCAGTTGGTGATTGCGCCAGAGAAGGCAAATAAGCCCGCATACAGCGCAATAGTGTTATCCAGTTGATAGCCCGCTGCAAGGAGCACTAGCGCAATGATATTAGTGAGTAAGCTCTTGTTCATAATCCAAATCTAGTTAAATAAAGGGAATGGGCGAATTCTAAGGAAAAAGAGTGAATTGTGGAAGCATCAACGGAGCGCAAACTCCGTTGATAAACCATTAAGCAATCTCAACGTCGTCGCAACCGATAAAGCCACCCGTTTGGTGCGCCCATAGGTGTGCATAAATGCCGTTTTGAGCGATCAACTCTTGGTGTGTGCCTTGCTCAACGACGTTACCTTTATCGAGTACGATCAACCTGTCCATTGCGGCAATGGTTGATAAACGGTGAGCAATGGCAATCACGGTTTTGCCTTGCATCAGCTCATTTAAGCTCTCTTGAATTGCCGCTTCCACTTCGGAGTCGAGTGCGGATGTGGCTTCGTCGAGTACCAATAGTGGCGCATCTTTTAACAGCACGCGGGAAATAGCAATTCGCTGGCGCTGGCCGCCAGACAGTTTTACGCCGCGCTCGCCGACTTGCGCATCATAGCCTAGGTTACCAAATGGGTCGGTGAGTGTTTCGATAAACTCATGCGCGTGTGCCTGTCGGGTGGCTTGCAGCAGTTGTTCTTCACTTGCATCAGGGTTGCCATACAAAATGTTATCGCGGATAGAGCGATGCAGCAGTGAAGTATCTTGCGTCACCATACCAATTTTGCTGCGCAATGAATCTTGGGTGACCTCATTGATCGCTTGCCCATCGATACGAATTTGCCCACCTTCAACATCATGAAAACGAAGTAGTAAATTGACTAAAGTCGATTTCCCAGCGCCAGAACGCCCTACTAAGCCCACTTTTTCACCCGGTTTAATGGTCAGGTTTAAATGGTTAATAACGCCTTTATTCTCGCCATAGTGGAAACTCACGTCATCAAATTCGATGCCACCTTGTGCAACCTGCAACGGTTTTGCGTTGGGTTTATCTTCAATGGTGATCGGTTTCGAGAGGGTTTTCATGCCATCCACGACTGTGCCCATGTTTTCAAAGAGCGCACCGACTTCCCACATGATCCATTTCGACATGCCATTAATGCGCAATGAAAGGCTGATCGCAATCGCGATTGCACCAATACTGATGGCACTCTGCATCCATAGATAAATCGAAGTCGCCGCAATCACGAACACCAAAATATAGTTGGCGAGTTCAACGCACAGGTTAAAACCAGTCACTAAACGCATTTGGCGGTGAACCGTGTCTAAAAAGCTCTCCATGCCTTGTTCGGCATAGTCGGTTTCTCGGCGGGTGTGTGAGAACAATTTGACCGTGGCAATATTGGTGTAGCTATCGACAATGCGCCCCGTCATGGTTGAGCGAGCATCGGCTTGTTCTGATGCTACTTTTTTAAGCTGTGGTACAAAGTGAAGTTGAATACAAATGTAGGCCGCGAGCCAGACGAGCATCGGCACCATTAAACGCCAGTCTGCTTGCGCCAACATCACCACAATCGCAGTGAAATAGACTGACACATAGACAAACACATCCAAGGTCTTCATCACGGTTTCGCGGATGGATAACGCCGTTTGCATCACTTTAGTGGCAATTCTTCCCGCAAAGTCATCTTGGTAAAAAGAGAGGCTTTGTTTGAGCAGATAACGGTGCGCCAACCAACGGATCGACATGGGATAATTGCCGAGCATAGTTTGGTGGATCAACAGTGAATAGATGCCAATCAAAAGTGGCATGATCACGAGTACTAAAATAGATAAACCGATCAAGGTGTCTCGGTTCTCAGTTAGGAAAGTCTCTGGGTTACTGGATGAGAGCCAATCCACCAGTTGGCCCATAAAACCGAACAGTGATACTTCAACAACGGCAATTAACGTGCTGATTAACGCCATTAAAATGAGTGGTTTTTCAAAGCCGCGCGTGTAGTAACGACAAAAGGCCCATAAGGTCGCAGGAGGCTGTTTGGGTTCCTCTTTGGGAAAGGCTTGGGTAAAGCTTTCAAATTTTTTATACATCGAAAATCCTTATGCCAATTCTCGCTAAAGTATGAGAGACCAAAAGCCTAGAACGCGAGAATCTAACGTTGAACTCCTATAAGGGGAGCAAATGATGGAGTAAGCCGAACAGAAGTATAACGAAATCACAACATAAGTGGCGGATTACTTTTCGCGCTTGGCTCTAGAAAACGGCGCCTGATTAATACGGTGGTTAATGCAGCAAGCATTGGCTCGAATGGTCAGTAACGTCCATCGGGTGAAAAAATGAAGCGAGTTAAATATCGTTATCGACGATAAGAGAACCATAAACGAGTTGCGTTACTTTTAAGTGAGTTTTTACTGTGAATATTTTTTGAATAATGG
>NZ_NDIM01000206.1:0-10286 GCF_002241375.1 Vibrio sp. V19_P1S1T109
GTATAGCAAAGCTGATCCCATTTCACAATTGAGCTTTAATGAATATGATTACCTTAAAGTGATTCAAAGCTCTTCTTTGCCACTGCGCTTAACTGATTTAGCTAATGAGATGGAAGTGAGTAAACCATCGGTATCAAATATGGTTAAAAGGCTTAAAAATAAAGGGTTAGTTCAGACGGCACAATGCCAAGATGATGCGCGTTCTTACCGAGTTTCTCTCACCGATACTGCGCGTGAGCATTTAGCGGATGAAGCGAAAGTGTACGCTGTTGTCGCAGAGCAAGTGACTAAGCATCTCTCGGAAGAAGAAGCACTGTGTTTTAATATGTTGTTATCCAAAGTATTACTTTAATTTACTTATATAGTTAGCTTTGCTAACTATGGTGTCTGTTATGAAAAATTCAATTTACCGCCAATTTTGGCGCTATACCATTCCGACCGTGGCAGCTATGTTAGTCAATGGCTTGTATCAAGTGGTGGATGGTATTTTTATTGGTCATTATGTTGGTGCTGAGGGATTGGCGGGCATTAACGTTGCGTGGCCTATTATTGGCTTTATTTTAGGGCTTGGCATGTTGGTGGGCGTAGGAACTGGTGCTCTGGCTTCGATCAAGCAAGGTGAAGGGAACATGGCGGCAGCCAAGCAAGTGCTTGCTACTGGCCTATTGTTGCTTGTGATGCTAGCTCCCGTGGTGGCGACAATTCTATGGTTTCTTGCGGACGATTTCATTGCGTGGCAAGGCGTTGAAGGACGAGTCTACCAACTTGGCTTGCAATATTTGCAAGTATTAGTGATCGCTTGTGTCTTTACGCTTGGCTCTATTGCGATGCCTTTCTTGTTACGAAACGACGACAGCCCTAATTTAGCCACATTGCTGATGGTGAGTGGTGCGATAATCAATATTCTCTTTGATTATCTGTTTATTGCCGTTTTACATTGGGAACTTACTGGTGCCGCCATAGCAACGGCACTCGCACAATTGAGTGTGACGGTATTAGGCATAGGCTATTTCTTTTCGAAACGTGCCAAGTTGCAGCTGTCACTCTCGGTGATGAGGGTGCAATGGTCGTTGTTACCTAAGATTGTTGCGATTGGTACTTCAAGCTTTTTTATGTATGCCTACGGTTCGATGATGGTGGCGGTGCACAACAGCCTATTTGCTCACTATGGCAGCGCGGTACTTGTTGGGGCATACGCGATATTAGGCTATATCGTCACGGTTTATTACTTAACGGCAGAGGGCATCGCGAATGGTATGCAGCCGTTAGTTAGCTTCAATTATGGTGCCAAAAACTATCTTCATATTAGAAAACTGCTCAAAATTGCAATGAGCATTGCCGTGCTTGGCGGGCTGGGTTTTGTGGTGCTGCTGAACTTGTTTTCCACTCAGGTTGTTGCGGTCTTCAATTCAACTGACCCGCAATTGATGGCAAGCGCTGTACTGGGCTTAAAACTGCATATGTTCGCGCTGTTTTTGGATGGGTTTTTAGTTGTCGCCGCCGCCTTTTATCAAGCGACTAATCGCGGCAGTAAGGCGATGTTTGTCACCATTGGTAATATGGCGATCCAACTACCGTTCTTGTATTTGTTACCTAAGTTATATGGCGTGACTGGTGTGTGGATTGCCTTCCCCATTTCCAATATTGCGTTAAGTTTGGTGGTGGGTTTGATGTTGTGGCGAGATTTGCGTGCACTACCTTGTGATAACGCGAAGCAAACCGTGTTCGCTTAACAAGAGCCTCCCCCTTTTCTCTAGGGGGAGGCTACGCTCAGCTTTGTTGAATCGCTAGGCCCGGTAATTGGTGCCAATAGCCGTTACATTGGTGATTGGTTAAAGGGGAGGGATGTTCTCCTTTTTCATTGGCCTTGAACTGCGACAGATGTTCGAATGTCTCAAGACCTAGTGGGCTTAAACGAACGACATCGACCAATCCCGCCATACTTGGCAAATCATTAGCAAGGTTATAGCAATAGCCCGACTGGGTTTGGATACCGTTGAGGTTAAATACCGCTTGGCCTTCTTGGCTGTGAACCTGAATTCCGGTTGGATACTTGATACAGCAAGTCTCACATTCATCCTTCGCGCGGTTTTCAGCCCGTGCGGTAAAGCAGCGTGCGGAGTAAGCCAGTGGCAGGTATCCGTGGCTAAAAACTTCTACTTCAAACTGGTTTTTGATACCAAGCTCATCACATTGTTGCAATACATTGATTAGCCAATCACGGGAGAGTTCAACAGGCATGCACCAACGGATCATCCCTTGCTTTAGGAACAGTTGCAGTGTGCGCGCGTTGTAAGCATTCACGGCGGGCCCAACCACAAAAGGAAGGCGTTTTTCACTGGCGAGTTGAATCGCCGAAACGTCATTGGCTTCAATCGCAAAATCGCCATTCTCAATATACTTTTTCATCACATTGATTTCGCTCGGCGCTTCCAGTAGCGCCATGGTTGAGATCACAACCTGTTTACCCGCTTGTGAAAGCGCTTTGGCGATCTCAAACCAGTGTTGTGGTTTTATCTCACGTCGCTTGGAGCAGACCGATTCACCCAAATAGATCACATCAGCAGGGCTATTGATTGCCTGTTGATAAAAACTTTCTACCTCTTGTTTAGGCCAGAAATAGAGTAAAGGACCCAGCGCATATTTCATTCTCTTCTCCATTCTCTTATTGCCATTGGCGATGGTACGCGCCGAGTGTCGTTTGCGTGCCTTCAGATACGTTGGCTAAGGCGGTGTTCCAAGCCGTTTCTACTTGGTAGGCTTGTGGATTTGCTTGGTAGCGATCAATCGCTGCGCGCCATGTTTTCGTCACTTGCTCCACATATGCAGGGCTACGTTGGCGACCTTCAATTTTGACGGAAGCAACGTTGGCTGCAAACAGTTCTGGTAATAGTGATAACGTATTTAAACTGGTTGGTTCTTCCAGTGCGTGGTAGCGTTTAGGTTGCCCATCGATCTGCGCTTCAAAACGACCTTTGCACAAGGTTGGGTAGCCTGCATTTTCTCCGGCTGCGTATTTATCAATCAAAATTTCGTTTAAGCGAGATTCCAAACCTGAGTCCGTTTCTTGCCAGCGGACATACTTCGCGGGCGAACAGGCTCCGACAGTATTGGGTGATTCTCCCGTCATATAGGAAGAGAGATAACAGCGCCCTTCAGACATAATACATAAGCTGCCAAAGGCAAATACTTCAAGCTCGACGTCACTCATCATATTACGTGAGAGCTGTTTGACTTGATGGATTGATAGCACTCGCGGTAACACCACTCGCTTAATATTGAAATTCTGCTTATAAAACTCGATAGCGGCGACGTTGGTGGCGGAGGCTTGTACAGAAAGATGCAGTTCCAGATCTGGATATCGGTTAGCGGCATAATCCAATACCGCGATATCGGCGATGATCAACGCATCCACGCCTAAACTGGCGGCATTATCGACGGCGTGAGTCCAACGCTCGAAGCCATTAGGGTGGGCGAAGGTATTTAACGCGACATGAATTTTTTTATGGTGATCATGAACATATTGCACCGCTTTATCTAACTTCTTACCTGCGAAATTAAGGCCAGCAAAGTGGCGAGCATTGGTATCATCTTTGAAGCCGATATAAACCGCATCTGCACCACAATCGATCGCTGTTTTTAGAGCAGGCAGGTTACCTGCAGGACATAAAAGTTCCATTGATCCGTACGATATCTAAGGGAAAGTAGTGGTATTTTATGAAGCATTATGAATAGCAAATTTGATGTAAGGCAGGTTTGGGGCGAATAAACGAGATTTACTTATTTGGGATTAGAACGATGACGACGATTTTGAACGAATAACTCTTCTACTTCCTGCCTCGGTTGTGGCCGATAAAAATGGAAGCCTTGAATTGAGTTACAGTTGAGATTAGAGAGCAGTGTGGCTTGTTGTTGAGTTTCCACACCTTCGGCAACGACCGTTAAGTTGAGTGATTTTCCTAAATTGATGATGTTTTCAATGACGGTGATTTGTTTAGGAAGCGTATCGATATCCGTTATAAAAGCGCGGTCAATTTTAAGTTCATCAATCGGGAAGCGAGCGAGGTAAGAGAGCGAGGAATACCCCGTACCAAAGTCGTCAATGGACAGAGAAAAGCCCAGTTTTTTGATCGCGTTCAACATTTGCAAGGTGTGTTCGCTGTCGCTCATGACGGCACTTTCGGTCAGTTCAAATGTGATGCAGTTTGGATCAAGCTCCGTGGTGCGAAGCAGTTTTTCCATATAATCAATCAACTTCGGGTTACAAAACTGTTCGGGCGATAAATTGATCGCCACGCGACCTGGTAAAATGCCTTGCAGCTTCCAGCGTTTTACGGTCGAGAAGACATCACGCATCACCACTCGGCCTAAATGTTCAATCAGCCCAGCTTTTTCCGCGACAGGGATAAAAGCGCCGGGGTTGATATACCCTTCCACAGGGTGTTTCCAGCGCACCAAAGCTTCCGCACCATTGATGCTGAAGTCGCGAGCATTTACTTTCGGTTGATACCACACTTCAAGGCCATTTTGTTGCAGCGCTTTTTGCAGTTCAATTTCAAGCCATAAGCGCATGCGCGCTTCTTTGTTCATTTGATCGTTGAACTTAATCAGACGGTTTCTACCACGATCTTTTGCTTCATACATCGCCGTATCGGCGTTTTGCAACAATACGCGTGCATCGCTACCGTCACCAGGGTAGGCGACACTACCTATGGAGCAGGCTAAGCGTTTACTGAAATGGTGCAGATCAAACGGTTGGTTAATCAAAGAAATGATGCGTTCAGCCAACATTTCAGCGGCGCGACTATTTTCAGGATCAGGCAGTATTAGTCCAAATTCATCGCCGCCAAGGTGGCCCACAATCGCTTGTTGCGGTAGTAAACGTTTCAGCCGTGCTGAGACCTCTTTAATGACTTTATCGCCAATATGATGGCCTAAAGAGTCATTGATGTTTTTGAAGTTATCAATGTCTAAATAGAGCATCACAAGGGGTGTTTCATTTTGAATGAACTGTTCTAAACGTTTAGTGAAACCAAAACGGTTATACAAGTTAGTCAGCGAGTCAATGTGGATATCGGCATGCATAGTCGAAGACAACTGCTTAGGTGCATCTTCTGCATCTTGAATCAAAATCAGTTGTGAGCTGTTGCCCAGCACGACGGTGGCTCCAGCGTGCAGTTGAACTTTACGTTCAAAGCCACACTTTGGCCCAGTGAGGCAGACCAATGGTGCCCCTGCGAGTAATAAACTAAGTGGAGAGCTGAATACGGTTTTACTTTTTTCATCGACAAACAAGCGCGATAACTCTTCACCAAGAAGCTCTGAGGTATTTTCAAAACCGAGTAAACGAGCCGATGCGGGGTTAGCAGAGATAATGCAGTCGTCATCGACCAGCAACAATCCATCGGGAAGCAAGCTAGTCAAGGTTGAAAACTTATTTTCCGACTCTTCTAATGAGCGAATGAGGATCTGTTTTTCGGAGGTGTCGATCGCGTGAAACACAATATTTTCGACTTTTTTATCACCCATGATAGGTGATAAAGAGAAATGCAAACTCGTTTCTAAATCGATCTCGTGAAGAGTCAGTTCGGTCTCAAGCGTTTCTCCTTGAAATGCCCGTTCATAATAAGGTTTGAGATGGCGGTAGAAATGCTCACCCAGAATTTGTGAGTCATTCATTCCAACCAATTCGGTTGTGCTCAGCCCTGCAATATCACAATAACGTTCATTGACCATCACATAGTTATGTTGGTCGTTCAAGATGGCAAAAAAGAACGGACTGTTCGACGTGATTTTTGCAAACCAATGTTGTAAATGTTGCGAAGGCATCAAGCTACTACCACTCTCCAGAGCACTTATATTCATGAGGATGTTACAACGTAAGTAACACATTAACTATAACTTTGATTACTAAGCTAGAAAAGGTTCTCAAACAATGTACGTTTTTTGATGCATCACAGGAATTTGCACCCCCACATCCATTATGATTAGGTACTATTGCATTACAAAGTAACGGATAACGCTCGTGATTCACAAGATTCGTACTCAACTAGTTCAAAACGCCGCTTCAATTTTGCGATCCCCAGTCCACTTCTTACCGCAAGTTGTACAAAAAAAAGCCTTGCTAGAAGGGTTGAAAACTATATTTCATGAGGCTTTGCAAGAAGGTGACTTTGAATTTCTTGATGGGAAATGGTTAAAGGTTTCAATTCGCGATTTGAATTTGAATTGGTATATCAGCTATCAAGCGGAACAACTTGTTGTGTCTGATAAGACGGAAGTGGAAGATGTCAGCTTTAGCGGTAACCTAAATGATATGGTGTTGATTGCTGGTCGAAAAGAAGATCCTGATACGCTGTTCTTTCAACGTCGACTCTCCATTGAAGGGGATACCGAACTGGGGTTAGAGGTGAAGAACCTGATGGACAGTGTTGACCTAGAGCTTTTACCAAAACCGTTCCAGATGTTAATAAATCAGCTAGCAGATTTTGTGCATAAGGGCGTACAATCGCCAGTGACACAAAATGAGGTAATGAATGCTTATTCGAACTGAAGCGCCAGCGGATATCTTAGCGATTGACCGCTTATTAAAATCAGCCTTTGAGACAGATGCTGAAGCTAATTTGGTTATGACATTAAGGGAAAACAGCCATTTGACGCTCTCTTTAGTGGCCTGTGATGATGACGGCGAAGTCGTTGGTCATGTGATGTTTAGCCCAGTCTTACTCAATAGTGAAGACTTAAATTGGCAAGGGCTTGCACCGTTAGCCGTGAAAAAAGAGTGGCGAAATCAAGGTGTCGCCGCCTCGTTGGTAAAAGAGGGGTTAATCTGTTTGGCTGAGTTCGATTATCCAGCTTGTGTGGTTTTGGGTGACCCGGATTATTATCAACGCTTTGGCTTTAAAGAGGCGGCGAAATCTGATTTTCGTTGTCGTTGGGATGTTCCAGTTGGCGCGTTTCAGATCGTTGCATTAGTCGACGGCGAATTGAGCGGGCGAGCGGGTTTAATTGAGTATTGCCCAGAGTTCAACGATCTTTAATCACCGTATTTCTATTCTTAACAGGGAGCCCAGAGCTCCCTGTTTACTTTTATGCCCTTCTCATTTGAAGCTACCGTGGTATTGGCTACGTTCGCTCACCCCAATCACATCGTTTATCTAGGCTCATAGGGATGAATTCACTTGCCACCTACCTGCAACTTCAAGTTGTTTGGGCATAGCTCTTGAGTCATTGGATGATTAACGGTTTCTGTCTTGGCGCTGATTTGTTAGGATTGCGATGTTCAATGAGGTCATAAACAGATGTCACATCACGAAAATCAATATTTACAAGAAATGGGCATCCAGCGTTGGGAGCTTATCCATCCACAGCGGCTGGCTGGCTATCAACCTGATCCGGTGACGCTGCCGAGCACGTGCCGATTATTACTCGTTTCCCCCCAATACCCGCAACAAGGTGCTCTATTGCTGTTTTCAAGAGTATTGAAGAGTATGGGGCTCGAAATCAGTCAGGCGTGTCATCTTGAGCCTCATTCTCTTAGCCAACTAACAGGCTCCAGCATTGAATGGGTGTGGTTTTCAGGCTGTGAAAAGAAAGAAAGCCCGTTGGCCCAGAAAGTGTTAACGTCACCGCCGCTAGTTGAGATAGATGGCAATACCGAGCTGCGCCGGGCGTTGTGGCAGCAAATTTGTTCTTATGAGTCATAAAACCATGAATATTGATGTTGTGCCTTTATCACTTCCTTATCTTGATGCTATTTGGTCTATTGAGCAGCAAGCTCACAGTTACCCTTGGGCTGAATCACTCGTACGCGACTTGGCGAGTCGTGGTGCATGCCACCATGCTATGTTGGTTGATGGCAAAGTTGTCGGTTATTTCTATGCACAGAATATTGTTGGAGAGGTGACCTTGTTGAATATCGCTGTCGATCCGCAGCAGCAAGGTAAGGGTTACGGAAAATTGTTGATGGAGTTTTTCTTAACTTACTGTGAAAAAGCGCAAGCTGAAAGTGCGTGGCTTGAAGTTCGCGAAAGTAACATCCGCGCTTATAGCTTGTACGAATCGCTGGGTTTTAATGAGCTCGATCGTCGAGTGAACTACTATCCCACTCCGAAAGGATCAGAAGATGCGATCATCATGAGCTACTATTTTTTGTAGCTTATTTTCCATCAGCAGATCGTTTGCAAACTCAGGTTTTTTCATGGTCAGGCGTCTCGGAACTATTTCTGGTGCGCCTTATCTTTTTGATGTTCATTGAGTTGATAGCATGGGCTTGCAAAACGCTTGACGACTTCCTTAGCGGTTAACGGCTTATCAAATAAGTAACCTTGGAACTGATCACAACCCAATTGTTTGAGAGTTTCGAGTTCTTGGCACTCTTCCACACCTTCGGCTATTACCTCCAAATTTAAACGTTTCGCAATCATAATAATCGTATCCACAATTGCTTGGTCACTCTCATCTAGATGCAATTGAGTGACAAAAGAACGATCGATTTTGAGCACATCCACCGATAAAAGTTTGAGGTAACGCAGTGATGAATAACCAGTGCCAAAATCATCAATCGAGATGCTCAGCTTACTTTTTTTAAGTTGCACCATTTTTTGAATCGCACTTTCTACATTTTCCAGTAATAGCCCTTCAGTAATCTCCAATTCAAGATGTTCACCAGTAATACCTGCTTGTTGCATTGCATGGTTAATGTGTTCAACAAAAGAATCTTGAGAAAACTGCAACGGACTGATGTTGATGGCTAAACGGCGAAAATGGGGCGGTAATACTCCTTGGCGCTTCCAAGCGGCGTATTGATAGCACGCTTGCTCTAATATCCAGTTTCCAATCGGAATAATTTGCCCCGTTTCTTCTGCGATGGTCATAAACACACCCGGTGGCAATACACCTTTGGTTGGGTGGTTCCAGCGGATCAAGGCTTCCACACCGACAATATTGTGCCGATCATCGACTTGAGGTTGGTAATAGAGTTCTAACTGTTGGGTATTGAGGGCTTCATGGAGGCCTTTTTCAATTTCCAGAAACGATTCGACTTGAGCCTGCATTTCTGGCTCATAAAACATGTATTTATTGCGTCCATTCGCTTTTGCGCGGTAAAGCGCTGTATCGGCTTGTCTAAGGACATCGATATTGGTTTTGCCCACTGACGGAAAAATCGAGATACCAATACTCACAGTGCAATAAAGCTGGTGGTCATCAATCGAGTAAGGGTTGGAAATCAGAGCCAGAAGCTGCTGAGCTACCTTCTCTGCTTGTTGGCGAGAGAGATGAGGAATCAACACCGCAAACTCATCGCCACCGATGCGTGCGGCGGTGTAATCGTGTTTAAGCCAGCCATCCATACGCATGGCGATAGCTTTGATTAAATGATCCCCCGTTGTGTGTCCAAGTGAATCATTGATCGTTTTGAAACGGTCGAGATCAAGGTAAAACAACACACCAGAAGTGTGGGTGCGAATACTGTTATCAATCGCATCAGTGAGCAGTTGCAGCAGCAAGCTGCGATTAGCAAGGCCAGTTAACGTGTCGTAGTAGGCTAATTGGTTAAGTTTAGCATCCGCGAGCTCTCGCTCTTTCCATAAAGTATAGAAAGTACCGGCTAACTCACTGAGCTCATTTTTTTGCTGTTGTAGTGGCGGCTGTGTTGGGCGTTGATTGTTTTGCAATGAACGAACCCACGAAATTAACGTGGTGATGGGTTTTGACAGCTTGTAGTAAAAAAAGACTAAAAGGATCGAAGTCAGCAACACATTTCGAAAGAGATCAAACAGCAATACTCGTGTGGTTTTTGCAATAAATTCTTTGGCAATGGAAGAGCCGTTGACGGAAAAACTTAAGCTACCTACCACCACACTCGAATTGGGTTGATGTAAGTCAGTTTTAAAGATGGGTATTTCAGGTGTCAGATAATTCGATAAGAGCCGAATAAAAGCAGTCTGCGCTGGAATCTCTCTGCTTTTTTTTGCCAGTGTGTCGCCAAAATCATCAATAATTTCAACGTGATAAATGGCATTGTCAACCATTAGGCTAGAGACGACTTGATTGGCTAATAAGTTATTGAGGTGATAAGCAGCCTGGCTGGCATTTGAATAATTTTGCAGCAGTTTAAAACGGTAGTGATCTTCAATGCGAGCTTGCTCATGGTGCAGGTCGAGCAAAGTATGATACAAACTAAAGCCTATCCCAAGGATCACCGAGACTAGGAACACTGTTTTGGCTTGTTTAAATGCCAGAGAATTTCTTTGTTTGGTTATCAGCATAATACTCGCTTATTC
>NZ_NDIM01000157.1:0-10282 GCF_002241375.1 Vibrio sp. V19_P1S1T109
ACCTTACCCCTAGGGCAAGCTTTAGTCTGTGGGAGTTTTCAGTCAGATAGTGATATTGGATATGCAACTTTCGCTGCATACAATTTGGGTTTCCATGTTGGTGATGATGACGCTGCTTGCTTCAAGCTTAGTGTCTAGCGCACCTTTAATGGCGATCACAATGTCACCGATTTCGGCTGTATCCCATTCAGTGACTGACGATGCAAACCCGCCGCAACACTGCTCAAATATGAACGCTGCGCACCATGATTCCGATGCAAGTGATATGATTTCATCAGCGATGAGTAACGATTGTATCGATCACAGCGGCCAAGGTGTTGATTCCTGTTGCAGCGTCATGTGCATGACCACGTTAGCTTTCTTTATCACTGAACACGAACCCTTCACACCTCACGCGGTTTTATTGTTGATCAATGCAGAAGCAACGCGTGGTATTGTGACGGTCGCCCGCTCACTTTACCGTCCCCCTATCGCTTAATTTCCCTTTCATTACGCCTATGGTGTGTTTGTGCGGCCTTTAACTAGGTGCGTGACTCTCTGTTGCATCTCAACCTTTTGCGATGCATGAAAGATGGAATTTTATTGTGAACCTTAAACTCTCTGTGATCGCTTGGTCGATCAGTATAGTGGGCATTTTGTCATTCCCCTTGATGGTGAATGCAGCCCCACAAGCCGCGATGGCTCAGCCAGATTCGCATGCAAAACAATTAGCTCAGCTGATTGACGCTGCATTATCGAATGATGCCGTCCGCAAGCAATATTTTGCTCAATCTCAAGCAATACAAGAAACTGGAATTGCCAGTTCAACCCTAATGGATCCTAAGATCAAAGTTGGCTTTGGTGGTTTGCCCATTGATAGTTTTAAGTTTGATGAAGATCCTATGACTAACATTTCTGTGGGCTTAATGCAGCAGTTTGAACGGGGTTCAAGCTTGGCATTACAAGCGAAAAAAGCAAAGCAACAAGCCAGTGGCGTTGCGCTTCAGGTTAATTTACGTGAGTTGGAAGTGGCAAACAGCATGACTCAATTATGGTTAGAGTTAGGCTACCAACAACGCGCTGAACGTATCGTGCGGGCAAACCAAACCTTAATGCGTGAGCTGGCTGGTTTTATTGAAACGAACTATTCATTAGGTAAAAGCGAAGCGCAAGATCTGCTGCAAGCGCAGTTACAAGTTTCCAAATTGGACGAAAAATTACAAGCCAATCAACAAATGCAGCAACGTATTGTGTCGCAATTATCCGAATGGTTAGGTAGCGCTTGGTTGGTTGAACAGCCTATGTTAACCGCTGAAGAGTCAGTGAACTGGTCCCGTTTAGATGCGCAATTGGCTACGGTTAACGACAGCACCACTCACTACGCTTTGTTGGTCACTCACCCGATGGTCGGCATGGTAGAAACGGCAATTCACACCAACCAAACGCAAGTCGAAATAGCACAAACGGCCTATCAACCTCAGTTTGGTGTGGAAGTGATGTACGCCTATCGCCAAGCAAGCAGTATGCAAGGCGGACCCGCAGCCGACATGGTCAGTGCTTATCTCACCATGGATATCCCGCTGTTTACGGGGAGCCGCCAAGATAGAAACCACGCTGCGGCGCAATATCAAGTGGTCGCGGCTAAATCACAGCGTGATGTTCTATTGGCGCAGATGAACGCCAAAGTGAATGCCTTATTGGTTGATAAAACGAACCTCGAACAGCGTTTAGCGCGCTATCAAACCACCTTATTAACGCAAGCGAAAGCCCGCACTCAAGCGGTTGAGAGAGGCTATGAAAACAATACCTCCCAGTTTAATGATGTCGTCAGTGCCGCCAGCGATGAACTAGCGCTGCAATTAGAGCAAGTACGCCTAATGACCGATTTAAACCTAACCAAAAGTAACCTCGCTTATCTATTAAATGGGTTCGATTTTCAAGTTATTGCCCCTTCACTTACGTCTGTAGAAACACTTACCTCTTTAGAAACACTCACGTCTGTAGAAAAGTAGGAGAATTCAATGAAATCATTAAACATAGCCGTACTTTCCTTAGCGATAGGTGGATTACTGGGGTTTGGCATCAATCAGTACCTGTCAGGTCATGATATGGAGGCAATGAACTCAACCAATGCCACATCTGAACCGCTGTATTGGGTTGCGCCGATGGACCCAAACTATAAACGTGATAAACCGGGTAAGTCGCCGATGGGGATGGATCTCATTCCTGTGTACACCGAATCGTCGACGCAAGCACAAGAGCATAGCGGTACGGTGACCATCAGTGCTGCGGTCGAAAATAACTTGGGTGTGAAAACGGAACCCGTGGTGTTTGCGCAGTTATCTCCACGTATTGAGACAGTGGGCTACATTGCGTTTGATGACAGTTTATTGTGGCAAACGAACGTTCGCATTGCTGGTTGGGTTGAAAAACTGAACATTAATGCGGTTGGAGAACAGGTTCGTAAAGGCGATGTCTTATTTACTCTCTACTCACCAGAGTTGGTTAAAGCGCAAGAGGAGCTGTTAAATGCCCATCGAGCCAGTCGTGAAAGTTTACTGAAAGGCGCAACCGAGCGTTTGGTTTCACTGGGTGTTGATCGTGAACAGATCAAACAGATTATCGCTCGAGGCAAAGCCACTCAATCGATAGAGGTCAAAGCCATTGCTGATGGGGTGATTGCAAGTTTGAATATTCGCGAAGGGGGATACTTATCGCCAGCGCAAGCGGTGATAAGCGCAGGTCCTTTAAACGAAGTGTGGGTTGATGCTGAGGTATTCGAGCGCCAAGCACATTGGATTACGTCGGGTAGTTTAGCGTTAATGACACTGGATGCTATTCCCGGCAAGGAGTGGCAAGGGAAGATAGATTACGTCTATCCCATTTTGGATCCGAAAACCCGAACGCTGCGTATGCGTTTGAAATTTCTCAATCCGAAGGGTGAGTTGAAGCCTAACATGTTCGCCAATATCGCTTTGCAGCCGGTATCGCAACAAGCGGTGCTCACCATTCCTAAATCAGCAGTTATTCATTCGGGCGGCATGACGCGCGTCGTACTTGCTGAAGGAAATGGCAAATACCGTTCAGCAAGGGTTGAAGTTGGCCGCGAAGCAGGCGAACGCCTTGAAGTTTTACAAGGGTTAACGGAGCAAGACACGGTCGTCACGTCGGCACATTTTCTGTTGGATTCAGAGTCGAGTCAAAGTGCTGATTTATCACGTATTAATGGAGTCGAAGCTGCCAATGAAGCTTGGTTAACGGGAGACATCAGTACGCTTATGGCTGATTTCGGGATGCTCACACTTAACTATAAACCGGTAAGCAAATGGGGCTGGCAAGCGGGGCAGATGAACTTCACGGTTGAGGAGGAGTTTGATCTCAGCTTATTTGCTGAAGGGCAAAGGGTTCGATTTCTAGTGGCAAAGCAGGGTGACGAATATGTACTAAAAGCACTGGAAGCGAGTGAGCAGGCAAGTAGTGAGACGAACATTACCGCCGCAGAAACACTAGGAGGTCAACAATGATTGGTGCGATTATTCGTTGGTCGATCAATAACCGTTTTTTGGTGTTGGTGGCGGCTCTGTTTCTCACTTTGGGCGGACTTTACAGTGTAAAGAACACGCCTGTTGATGCTTTACCGGATCTCTCAGATGTGCAAGTGATCATCAAAACCAGCTATCCCGGCCAAGCGCCGCAGGTAGTGGAAGATCAGGTCACTTACCCGCTCACAACGGCGATGCTTGCCGTTCCGGGGGCAGAAACGGTCCGTGGCTATTCATTCTTCGGTGATTCCTACGTCTACATCATCTTTGATGATAAAACCGATATGTATTGGGCTCGCTCGCGGGTATTGGAATATCTAAGCCAAGTGACGCCAAAACTGCCACCCAATGCCAAACCAACCTTGGGGCCGGATGCGACGGGGGTTGGCTGGATCTACAGTTATGTACTGCAAGATAAAACCGGACAACACGATCTTGCGCAGTTACGCAGTTTGCAAGATTGGTTTTTGAAGTACGAGCTGCAAACGGTGAATGGTGTCTCCGAAGTGGCTACCGTTGGCGGCATGGTTAAGCAGTATCAAGTGCAAATTGATCCGGCAAAGCTACGCGCTTATAACCTGACTTTGCAACAAATCAATGCGGCGATCCAAAATGGTAACCAAGAGTCGGGAGCGTCAGTGATTGAGGTTGCGGAAGCCGAACACATGGTACGCACCAGTGGCTATCTGACCAGTATTGATGACATTAAAGCGCTACCACTGAAAGTGACCGACAAAGGAACGCCATTATTGTTAGGTGATGTGGCGGATATTAACCTTGGCCCACAAATGCGTCGTGGTATTTCTGAGTTTAACGGTGAAGGAGAAGCGGTTGGAGGCGTGATCGTGATGCGTTTTGGTGAAAATGCTAGCCAAGTGATTGATGACGTCAAAGCGAAATTGACTGATCTCCAACGCAGCTTACCGGAAGGTGTCGAAATTGTTGCCACTTATGATCGTTCAACCTTGATCAATCAAGCCGTTGAAAACCTTTGGCATAAGCTAGCAGAAGAGTTCATTGTCGTTGCGGTCGTGTGTGCGCTGTTTTTATTCCATATCCGCTCATCATTAGTGATTGCTTTGAGTTTGCCCGTGGGCATTCTATCGGCGTTTATTGTGATGCACTGGCAAGGTATCAATGCCAACATCATGTCACTTGGGGGGATCGCCATTGCTATCGGTGCTATGGTCGACGGGGCGATTGTGATGATCGAAAATGTGCATAAACATATGGAACGCACCCCACTGACCGACAAAAATCGCTGGCAGGTGATTGGCAAAGCCGCTGAAGAAGTCGGTGCGCCACTATTTTTCTCACTACTTATCATTACGTTAAGTTTTGTGCCCGTCTTCGCACTCGAAGGCCAAGAAGGCAAGATGTTCTCGCCATTGGCGTTTACTAAAACCTATGCCATGGCCGCCGCCGCAGGTTTAGCGATCACGCTCGTCCCTGTTCTTATGGGCTATTTTGTGCGTGGCAATATTATTTCCGAGCACAAAAATCCTATCAATAAAGGGCTTGTGGCACTTTATCGTCCACTACTCAACCTGAGTTTGCGTTATCCCAAAAGCATGATTGTATTGGCTTTGGCATTAATGGCTTCCGCTTATTACCCAATGAGCAAATTAGGCAGTGAGTTTATTCCGCCATTAGATGAAGGCGATCTCATGTACATGCCGACAACCTATCCGGGGATCTCGATTGGTAAGGCGCGTGAGCTATTGCAGCAAACCAATAAACTCATCAAAACCGTACCAGAGGTCAAAACCGTGTGGGGCAAAATGGGGCGTGCAGAAACCGCAACTGATCCCGCGCCCTTAACCATGATTGAAACGGTGATCCAACTTAAACCTCGCGATCAATGGCGTGAAGGCGTAACCACAGAATCGCTACGTAAGGAATTTGACAGCTTAGTGCAATTTCCGGGGTTAACCAACGCGTGGGTGATGCCAATCAAAACACGCATCGATATGTTAGCTACAGGGATCAAAACGCCGATTGGTATCAAGATAGCGGGTCCCGATCTCAAACAGATTGAAACCATCGGTGCGCAGCTTGAACCTATCCTTAACCGCGTTCAAGGCACGGCATCGGTTTATGCTGAACGTGTGGCTGGTGGACGTTATGTAACGATAGACATCAATCGGTTACAAGCGGCGCGCTATGGGCTAAGCATTAAAGATGTGCAACAAGTAGTTTCAACCGCAGTGGGGGGCATGAATGTAGGGGAAACCATTGAGGGGTTAGAGCGTTATCCGATCAATGTACGTTACCCGCAAGATTACCGTGATTCGGTAGTGAAGCTGCAAAACTTACCTTTGGTGACTCAAAACGGTGCACGTTTGGCCTTGGCCGATGTGGCTGATATTCGCTACGAAGACGGCCCGCCGATGATCAAAACCGAAAACGCACGGCCAAACGGCTGGGTCTTTGTCGATATTGATGGACGCGATCTCGGTTCATATGTGGCAGAGGCGCAACAAGCGGTAGCGGAGCAATTACAGCTGCCAGCGGGATATTCTCTCGTGTGGTCTGGTCAATATGAATACATGGAGCGAGCCAAAGCACGCTTGGGTGTCGTCGCACCGATCACGATCGCAATCATCATGTTGCTACTCTATTTCAGTTTCCGTCGAATCGGAGAAGTGTTGATCATTATGGCGACATTGCCGCTGGCGATGGTGGGTGGCGTGTGGTTGATGCACTACCTTGGCTACAACTTTTCAATCGCCGTGGGGGTGGGCTTTATTGCACTTTCAGGTGTTGCGGTAGAAATTGGCGTGATCATGCTCGTTTATTTAAACCAAGCTTGGCACTACAAAAAAATTGATGCACAGGAAAATGGTGCGGCCATTGACAGCCAAGATCTCATCAATGCAATTGGCGAAGGAGCAGGACAGCGCGTGCGCCCAGTCATGATGACGGTACTGACAGTTATTATTGGCCTGATCCCGATTATGTATGGCACGGGAACCGGTTCGGAGGTAATGCAGCGCATTGCCGCCCCCATGATTGGAGGCATGGCTTCAGCACTATTGCTCACATTATTGGTTCTACCCGCGGTATTCAAGTTATGGAAAAACCGTGAAATCGCAACACTCAAATAGCGTGCAGCTGGCAAAGTAAAAGCTAAGCACTAATCGGAAAATAAATAGTAACTGGATGAATTTAAGGAAAATCAAAATGAAAAAAACACTAATCACACTTTCACTAGCGTTATTCACCTCTTCTGTCATGGCTGAAATGGACCATAGCAAAATGGATCATGGCAGCATGGTGATGAAGCAAACAGACACGATGAACATGGCGATGGATGACATGTCAGAAGTCGGCATGCCTGCCAAAGGAGCCAAACCCGATAAAGTGGTGCATGTTTTACTCTCGGATGACATGAAAATCACCTTCAAAAAGGAGGTGAATATTGAACCTGATGATGTGGTGCAATTTGTCGTTATGAACACAGGTAAAATTGAGCACGAATTTTCGATTGGTTCAGCCGACGAGCAGCTAAAACACCGAGAAATGATGCGCCAAATGCGCAATCATAAACATGATGGTGGCAGTGCCGTCACCGTGGCACCGGGTAAAGCGAAACAACTGTTATGGCACTTCCATGGTGATAATAATGTTGAGTTCGCCTGCAATATCCCCGGCCATGCTGAAGCTGGGATGATTAAGAAAATTCAGCTTCAGTAAAAGTTGTCACGCTAACTCGTTAAAAGAAAAAACCGCCCTTCCAATTTGGCAGGGCGGTTTTTTTTGACCATTGATTAATTATTTCAAATCACTGAGCGGTAGCCAGTTTACTTTAACACCCGCTTGTAAAAACATATCTTGGCTGACTTTGATCTTATCACCCCAACGGGATAAGAAGTCTTCTGTTTGCTCTGGGCAGTGTACTGCGGAAATCCCAGTTTGAATGATTTTTGCTGCACAGTTTGGGCAAGGAAAATGTGTCACATAAATTTCGCAACCATCCAAATCACGCTTGGCGAATAGGATGGCATTTTCCTCAGCATGCAGTGTTTTGAGGTATTTCATATCACGATCATCGGTGCCTGCACTGTCTGAAATACCATGCGGGTAACCGTTAAATCCAACCGAAACGATGCGATTTTGCTTAGTGATCACTGCGCCGACTTGCGTGGAGGGATCTTTACTCCAAGAGCCAACAAGTTCTGCCATTTGGTAAAAGCGCTGTGCCCATTTCGAAATCATGTGTTGTTCCTCTGACGATTTTCTTGCATTTCCTCAGTAGCGAGGGAGATATGTGATTAAGATCGACATTAATATCCTAGTTTTCTCACACTTAGTCTAGAGCAATTCTCATTTCTAAACAGAATTCAGCCGTGCCAATCAGTATTAGAGTGAGAGCTCTATCTCATTTCGTGCGGGTATCTTAGCTGAGGAGATAGGCAATTATAGGATTAAGTTTGTGAGAGATCTCTTACACGTATCGTGAGACTTTAACGTTTCGCTATGCAATAAAAAGAGATTGAATTTCTGTAATTATTTGAATTTAAATGATAATTTTCATTCGGTGTCTTTCTGGTAGAGAAAAAACAACAGGTGGGGGATTGCTGAAAAAAGTGAAATCCGTAATCTGAAGTTGTCAGCAGGAAGCGGACACGGAACAGGAAAGACCCAAGGATAGGTCATCTTCAGGACGAAGATTCGATAATTCAGGAAGAATGATCGGCAAGGATAGCGAAGGACATTAGCTGGATGCTGAATAACTAGGATGGTTATCAAGGAAAGTTAATGGACGGTGCAAAGGAAAAGTGCACAAATCTGTCGGGACGACGGAGTTAAGGACACCGCTAGGAAGGCGATGAAAGGGAATGTGCTGAGGGAATCAGCAAACTATCAAGGAATTGATGCAGGGAGCACTTATCAGTAGCTGGATTGCTGCGAGTAAGAACTGGAACCCCACTAAGCGAGAGCTTAGTGGGGTTTTCTTTATTTTGGTTACCTGAAAATAATGGCCACCTGAAAATAATAAGTGGTGAGGTTAACATTGCTTCCTGCGGAGTAACTCCAGATAATAGGTGAAAATAATGAAAGGATATGATGATGATTCGCTTAGCCGTTATTGGAACCAACTGGATTACTGACCAATTTATCGAAGGGGCATTAAAAACGGGGGAATTTCAGCTAGTAGCGGTTTATTCCCGTTCGCTGGACAGGGCGAAACAATTTGCCGAAAAATACGATGCTCCTGCTTTGTTTACTGACCTTAAGAGCCTAGGTGAGAGTGACAATGTGGATGCCGTGTACATCGCCAGCCCGAATGTACTGCATGGTCCACAGTCGATTCAAATGATGCAAGCGGGCAAACATGTTATCTGTGAGAAGCCGCTGGCTTCTGATTTCTCATTAGCACAGCAGATGTATCAAGTTGCCAAACAGCATGGCGTAGTATTATTTGAGGCTTTTATAACCCCACATTTGCCCAATTTTTCCGTTCTAAAACAAGAGCTATCGCAGATTGGCGCTATCCGTAAAGCGGTGCTCAGCTACTGCCAGTATTCCTCTCGTTACCCTAAATATCTCAAGGGTGAGATGCCCAATACCTTTTTGCCCGAGTTCTCCAATGGTTCGATCATGGATATTGGTTATTACTGTTTGGGCTCAGCCATTGAACTGTTTGGTGAGCCTAAATCGGTACAAGCCCAAGCGCATTTACTGGAGACGGGGGTTGATGGTAACGGCAGTGTGATCTTAGGATATGACGGTTTTGATGTGCTATTAATGCATTCAAAAACCAGTGACTCCTATTTGCCGAGCGAAATTCAAGGTGAAGAGGCCGCACTGCATGTTGAGATGATTTCTACCTGCAACCGCATCACGAGAATTAACCGTGGTGGTCAAACCCAAGATCTGAGTATTGAGCAACACGCCAACCGCATGTTTTACGAAGCACAAAAATTTGCAGATCAGATACAGAACAAGACAATAGATGAGCAATGCAAATTACGCTCACTCACCGTTTCCAAATTATTGACAGAAATACGCCGCCAAACGGGCGTGATTTTTCCAACCGATAACCTGTAGTTTCATCGCACAGAGAAGAGAGCAAAAATAATGCAAGCTGAAGTAAAGTGGGTCGAAAATTTCAAGTTCTTGGGCCAATCCCAATCTGGTCATTCGGTGGTGATGGATGGCAGTGGTGGTGCAACCGCGCCTAGCCCGATGGAGATGGTTCTGATGGCTGCGGGAGGTTGTAGCTCTGTGGATGTGGTTGATGGCTTAAAATCGGCCAATCAACAGGTCACGGCATGTAACGCCAAATTGACGGCTGAGCGCCGTGAAACCGCACCGCGGATTTTTACGCTAGTCAATATCCATTTCGACGTATCAGGCGTTGATCTTGACCCTAATGTCGTTGAAAAAGTGACGGCCGATTCATTAGAAAAGTACTGTTCTGTCGGTTCATCCGGAAAATCGATACTTCGCCTCATGACTGGCTTTGATTTTTAACTCAAAAAATTCCCAATCACGATACCCATAGGCGACTTTGTTCAGCGTCTTTATTCGGTTGTTCACACCCTCTACTCGACCACTACTCATCCTTTTATCATAAAATGCCAATATCCCATCCTTATGCTTCCTCAGGGTCTTAGTAAACTTCTCTAGCATCACAATGCCTGAGTGGTTCGCTTCATCTATCCAGCTTTCTAGCCATCTCTCACCCTCTATCTTTGATGGCTGCGACCACAGCATTCTTAACTTCTCTTTTAAATAATAAACCACCGCTAAGG
>NZ_NDIM01000064.1:0-10219 GCF_002241375.1 Vibrio sp. V19_P1S1T109
CAGTAGCAGTGGCTTGGTGATTAATAAAATATATTAAAAATATCGTCGTGATATATAAAATATATCCAAACCTCGTTGGACGAACCTCGCTTCGTTTGATTCTGTGGAACCATAACGCTATGGATACTCGCCATCTAAAACATTTTTCGGCTGTGGTTCAATGCGGCAGCTTTACTTTAGCAGCCCAGCAACTGCACATTGCGCAGCCAGCGCTTAGTATTTCGATTAAAAAATTTGAGCAGCAATTAGGGGTTGTTTTGCTAAAAAGAGATGAGCGAAAAGTGACGCTGACCCATGAAGGGCAAGTGTTATATGAACACGCCACTCGTATTTTGCAGCAACTTGAAGATGCACAATTGGCGATGGATGAGCTTAAAGGGCTCGTCAAAGGTGAAGTGAGGCTCGGCGCGCCGAGCATGATGGGATCCTATTTCTTTCCAGAAATTGTAATGGCTTTTAAAAGTCACTTTCCCTTGCTAAAAATGACGGTGATAGAAGCGGGAACTCAGTCGATTAGAAAAATGTTGCTCAGTGGTGAGCTAGATATTGGCGTGATCCTCAATCATGATCTTCCTCCGGATTTAGAGGTCGATCCCCTATTATCATCGCAAATGGTGGCGGTAGTGGGGAAAGAACATGAGTTAGCACAACGAGAATCGATAGATTTTAAGACCTTTTTTGAGCATGAATTGGTAATGTTTAAGCCCGGTTATTTCCACCGCGACTTCATTGATAAAGTGTGTAAAGAGCATAAGCTCAGCGCACATTTCTCTTTTGAAACCAATCTTTTGCCAATGATTTTAAGTATTGTCAAACATGAGTACGCAGTGACTGCGTTATTAGAGCTTGTAACGGAGCATGAACCGGATGTTCGAGCGATCCCTTTTGAACCGCCAGTCTGGTTAGATTTAGCCCTCGCATGGCGCAAAGAGGGCTATTTGTCTAATGCCGACCGTACTTTTATTGAATTTGTGAAACAGTACGTGTGAAAGGGGCGATGTGTATCGTTCGATTAACTTTGATAGATTTTTTCAAAGTTGTTTGGGTTCCAGCCAATCATAATTCGATCACCAATTTTTAAAGCCGGTACACTGCGCGCGCCGATCGAATCCAGTTCCTTCCGGCCGCGTTGCATTTTTGCGTTACATAAGCGGTAGGGGATCTGTTTGGTGTCAAGATAGCGCTGAGCATCTTTACAGTGCGGGCATTTATCTTTGACGTAGAGCACAATACGTTTCATCCAATTCACTCATTAACCGAACATAAAGGGCGGCAAGTTTACCCACCGAGGCGCTGAGTTTCAACTCTCTCGGATGCGAAGCCTTGCTCCTTGTGATTGGAAAGATGAAACGCAGGCTTGATTCAGTTACACTTAGCGCCTTTTTTATGAGTCAGTTGCTGGGCTATGCATCCATCTTTTCGTTACATACAAAACTATCCGCCTCATCTCGTGTCACAAGTTGAACAGTTGATCACGGCCGGTAAATTCGTTAGTTGGTTTGAGCAACGCTACCCACAGCGCCATTCGATTCAAAGTGAAAAAGCGTTGTTTAACTACGCGATTGATCTCAAAAATCAATACATGAAGAAAACGGCGCCGATCAGTAAAGTGGTGTACGACAATAAAATCCACATTATCAATAACGCACTAGGGTTGCACAGTTATGTTGCCAAAGTGCATGGTGGGAAAATCAAATCTAAAAATGAGATCCGCATAGCGAGCATGTTTAAAGAAGCACCGGAGCCGCTGTTGCGCATGCTAGTGGTACATGAGCTGGCTCACATCAAAGAGAAAGAGCATAACAAGGCCTTCTATCAACTGTGTTGCCATATGGAACCGAATTATCATCAGCTCGAGTTTGATGCACGATTGTTTATGATGTATCTCGATTTAAAAGAGGAGCAGTAATGTCAGCCAAAGCGAAGTCGCAGAAAAGCCAACCTGAAGCGAGCCATAAAAAACCTGCGTTAAAAGCAAAGCAGGGGTTACATCCTCGTAATCAGCATCAAGGACAATACGATTTCCCCGCGCTGATTAATACACTGCCTGCTTTGAAGCCCTTTGTTATTCGCAACCCGAATGGTGAACCGAGCATCAATTTCTCCGATGCGATGGCGGTGAAAATGCTCAACAAAGCGTTATTGGCACATCATTATCATGTGACCCATTGGGATATTCCCGCTGGGTATTTGTGCCCGCCGATCCCCGGTCGAGCTGATTATATTCATCGCGTGGCCGATCTGCTGCTAGATGAGTGCTCAGCAATCAAGCATGAGAAGGTTCAAGCACTTGATATTGGGATCGGAGCGAACTGTATTTATCCGATAGTGGGCGTGGCAGAGTACGGCTGGCACTATGTTGGTAGCGATATTGATCCTATCTCTATTAAATCCGCCAATCTGGTGGTTAATGGCAATGCTTCACTCAATGGGCGTATTGAATGCCGTTTGCAGAGTGATGCAAAACACATTTTTAAGCAGATTATTCAAGAAAATGAGCGTTACGATCTCACCACGTGCAACCCGCCTTTTCATGCATCACAACTACAGGCGCAGCAAGGCAGCGAACGTAAGTTGAAAAATTTACAGCGTAATCGAGTCAAAAAAGGTCAAGAAATTGCGGGGCAAGACGCTAATAGAAGTAAGGCGGTCACGCTCAACTTTGGTGGACAAAAAGCTGAGTTATGGTGCCCCGGTGGTGAAGCTGCCTTTATTAAAAACATGGCCTTTGAAAGTCAACACTACGCTCAGCAAGTGCTGTGGTTCACCACATTGATCTCTAAAAAAGAGAATGTACGTTGGATGCAAAAACAGTTAGATAAAGTGGGTGCTGCAGTGGTGAGGGTTGTTGAAATGCAACAAGGGCAAAAAGTGAGTCGATTCATCGCATGGAGTTTCCAAAATGACAGCCAACGCAAACAATGGTTAGCGGCAAAGTGCTAGGCTGACTTCGTTGATTGACTATATTGGTCAGTGAGTTGAGATAGCAATAGAAGGAGTAAGGTATGGACTTTGACCTTTATTTACCTTGCCAACCAGACTGGATCTGCCAGCCCTTCGCTTATCTGTTTGCCTTGCTTACGATGATTGGACTTGGGTTTTTTATTCGTATTATCTATCGCGAATATCAAAAAATTCAGCGCGCTCAGAAAGTCAGACGTCTTCGCCGTATCCACTATCGTGATCGTCCTGGTGGCAAAGACGGTAGACCCACCAATATCAAATAACCCTTGCCCTAGTAATACGATATTAGGAAAAGGTATCGAGCGCCGCTTGATATTTTTTCTCTAACGCTTTATTTCCTGCCTTTTTCTCTAACTCTACCAATAATTGAAGCGATGTTTTTTGGTTACCGTAGCGCTGATTAAATTGCATCAAGCGAATGCGAGCTTGCGTGTATTGTTGAGCGTCAATTTCCAATTTAGCTAATTGCAGCAATGAACGAGCTCGATTAGGGTCATGGTCTAATGTTTTTGCAAAATAGTAGCGCGCTTGTTCTTTATCGCCAGATTTTAACGCGCAAAAGGCTGCGTTCTCATAGCTTGCAGGGACAAGGTAATAATAGGGTTGAGCAATGGCGCGGTTAAAATATTCATCGGCTTTTTGATATTCGCCCTGCTTGCACAAAAATGTGCCGTAGTTATTGAGAATATTGCCATTTTTGGGATGGGCGCGAAGCGCGGTTTGATAGGTTTTACGTGCGGCCTCTGTTTCACCGACAGTTTCGTAGTAGTGAGCCATCGCAAGTTGCGAGCGATAGTAAGTCGGCGCATGTTGTGTGGCTTTTTCTAAGTTCTCACGTGCTTTGCTCATGTTGCCATTTTCTAAATAGCCTAGGCCGAGCGCAATGCGAGATTCGGCCATTTCAACCGGATCCGCTTTTACTTCAGGCTCACCTTTTTCGTTCACGGTGACACAGGCCGATAACGTGAACATTATCAATATCATCAGTATTTTTTTCATTATCTGCAGCTCCTAAATGGCTTAGACGCATGATAAGGAAATCAGAAGATCGAGGGGGAAAGAGCAGAGAAGAATGCGAGTCAGTATGCACTATGTTTGATGAAAACCTGAACACCTCATTACTGAGATGATCAGGCATGAAACACTAATCGTCTTTGGTAAATTTATCTTCGCTAAAGTGTTCAAGGTCGTAAGGTGTTTGTTGGTAAACACAGTAGTTTAACCAGTTTGCAAACAGCAAGTGACCGTGGCTTCGCCAACTGGCGACTGGTTTATTATCTGGATTATCATTGGGGTAGTAGTTGACTGGGATTGCGGGTTCCATCCCTTCACCTAAATCTCGAATATATTCACCATGCAGTGTATGTGCGTCGTATTCAGGGTGACCTGTGACAAACACGTTACGTTTGTCTTTGGTTGAGGCTAAGTACACACCCGCCACATCAGAGGTGGCGAGAATATCTAAATTCGTATGTTCGGCTAAGTATTCTGGTGAGAAATCAGCATAACGAGAATGGGGCGCTAAAAAGGTGTCGTCAAAGCCGCGTAATATCGGATGAAAGGGATGGTGGATTTCATGATGATAAACGCCCGATAATTTTTCTTTGCGAGTTCGTTTGGGTAGATTGTAGAGCAGTTTTAGCCCCGCTTGCGCTGCCCAGCAAACGTAGAGTGTGGAAGTGACGTGATTTTTAGCCCATTCCATCACGCTTTTTAAGTGTTCCCAATAAATCACATCTTCAAATTGGACCAACCCCAAAGGTGCTCCGGTGATGATGAGCCCGTCGAAGTTGCGATTTTTTACCATCTCAAATTGACGGTAAAAGTTCTCCAAATGCTCAGTGGGGGTATTTTTACTTGGGCGCTCATCAATTCTCAGTAATTCAATATCCACTTGCAGCGGAGTATTGGATAACAGGCGCAAAAACTGAGTCTCGGTTTCGATTTTCTTCGGCATTAAATTCAAAATCAAAACTTTCAGTGGACGGATGCCCTGTGTGGCGGCACGTGTTTCTGACATCACGAAAATGTTCTCATGACGCAGTACATTACCGGCAGGCAGTTGGTCGGGGATCTTAATCGGCACAGCTTTCTCCCTAAGCTATTTTTGGACGTCTATACTGCCGAACTTAACTCAATCAAAACCAGATGTCGATAGCAAAATGAATCTTGCTGTGAAATTGGTTACTATTGGATATCCGTTTACTTACCTGTTGGATACACATGGCGCTAACCTTAACTTTGATCAGGGGATTACCCGGCTCAGGCAAAAGCACCTTAGCAAGGACGCTACATGCAAAGCATTTTGAAGCGGATATGTATTTTATCAATGAGAAAGGCAACTATTGTTATCAGCCAGATAAAATCGAGCAAGCTCATCGGTGGTGTCAACAGCAAGTGGAGCGCTGTTTAGCGCAAGGTGAGGACGTTGTTGTGGCAAATACTTTTGTCCGACATTGGGAGATGCGAGCTTACCAGCAGTTGGCTAAACGTTACCATGCAACCTTAGTGATTAATGTTTGCCGTGCGCAGTACCAGAATGTTCATGGTATCGATGATGCCACTGTTGAGCGTATGCGTCAGCAGTGGCAGGAATGATTAATTAACGCTTCCGCTGGAGTTGGTAAAAAGCAAGGGCTCCCCAACCAAACACTTGCACCCACAAGATCCCCCACTGAGTGCTGATTTGATCCCATGATGCGCCCATTTGGTTCAAACTGAGAAAACTCTGGATGGCAGGCGTACTTGGAAAGAGGTTGGATATCCAAATGATAGGGCGTGGAATTGCTTCTAACGGCCAAATAAAACCAGCTGAAAAAATCAGTGGCATTGAGCTGATTAATACCACTAACGTCACCAATTCTCGCCGCGGTGTAACTGAACCAAGCCAAATGCCGCATAGGCAAGAGGCCAGTAAGAAAGGCAGTAGAAGTAGCAATAAATGCCCCGCACTAGCGAGGGTGTTGACACCATGTGAGGTAAAACTGGCACCAAAGTAGTACATGCTGAGTAGATAATAAACAGCAACAAGGACAATGCTGCGTACCAATATTAATCGTAGCGGTGTGGTATGACTCCAATAGCCATTTCCGTGCTTTTGTGTTCCGCCCATTAATCCTGCCGCCATGATCATGGTTTGTTGTAAGATCAAAACAAACACCGCTGGGACAACGTAATCAACATAGCCCATGCGTGGGTTAAAGGTCGGTTTTAAGTTGATGCTTGTGGCGGAATAGTGCTGAGCGGCCAGAGAAAGCGGTTCTCCTTCCATCACTAAACGTGACACTTTACTTTTCGCGGCTAAGGTTCCACCAGCTTGCGATAAGCCCTCAACGATGGTGCCGTACACTAGAAAGTAAGAGGCATCGCCAGCGTAGGCCAGTGTTGGACTTTTTCCAAGTAGTAGGTCTTTATAAAAATGTTCAGGAATCACTAAAATACCGCTAACTTTGCGGTTAAGAAAAGCCTGCTTGGCATCTTCAATGGTACTGTCTCGTTGAATCACTTTGACTTGTGGCGTTGCGTCAACCATGCGTTCTAGTTGGTAACTGGCTTGGCTTTTATCGAGATTGACAATCGAGAGTGTCTGCTCGCGTGGAGTTTGCTGCGTATAGGGCAAAGGGTATAAAAAGGAGTAAAAAACCACGCCACCAAAGACAGTCAACAGCACCACAGGGTTAGTGAATAGCGCTTTTAGCTCTGCTTTAAGTAGAGCAATGAATCGCGTAGTTTCAGTCATGGTTGATTCGCTCGGCTTGCTTGTGTTTACGGATAAGAATCAAAGTGAGCAGCAGCGGCAATGCATAGCCCAGCATTGGCACTAAATACTTAAGTGATGACAGCAATTCAGCGTTATAACTCACTTGGCTTACTTGCACTTCAATGTAGTGACTCACTGGCAGCAGGCTTCGCCACCACTGCGCTAGAGTATTCATATCCGTCACTGGGAACGTAATGCCCATAAACGCAAAACTTGGTGCGGTAAAAGCGCCAGCAAAACTCATTGCTCTTGCCGGATCGAGTGTTAGAAAGAAAAAGAGTGCGCCCATGATCATACAGGCGAGCGTCATTGCAAGTTGTGCGATAATCAATAGAGCAAAACTGCCGTGCATTGGCCACATTAATATTTGATAAAACCAGATTAAAAAACCAATCCCTTGCAGCATAAAAATCGGCAGATAACGCATCAATGTTAGCGTTAAAATTCGTAATGGCTTTTCTCCAAGCCACGTTTGCAAACCAAAGTGACGATGGTTTGCTGCCAAAATCATAATGGTACTGACCACGACAACGATTTGCCAAAGAGCGGGTACAACCGCCGAGACTAAAAATTGCGCATAGTTTGTATTGAGATTAAACAGGGGTGTAATCTGTGTCCTGATTGGTACGGCTCGCCCCATCGCACTCAATGTGGTTTGTTGGCTAGTCGCTAGGTTTTTTACGACATCCACTTGGGCATTGAACGTACTTTGTGCTTGAACAATAGCAGAGTTGATCAATCGTCCAACCAAAATGTATTGGCTATTGAAGAAGGTCGATACTTGTGGCTGCTCACCACGAAATATTGATTTATCAAATTGATACGGAATGACAACGTACGCGTAAATGTCACTTTCAATTAACGCAGTTTTGGCTTGATTGACATCTTGGAACTGGTGCGTGACTGCCATGGTCGAGGTTGCATCGAAATCTCTTATCAATTGACGTGACAATTGGCTGTGAGACAAATCGACCACGCCAATCGGCAGATCGCGCACTATTCCTTGTGAGAAAATCCACCAAATACTGAATGCCAATACTATTGGTATCCAGCTTAGGCTAGACAATAGCCAAGGGTCATGGCGCAGCAGAGGCCATTGAGGGCGAACCTGAATCGACATAAGGCTTATAGCTCAACCACTAAACTCATTCCCATACGCAAACCTTCGACAGGTGTGGTAGGGCGAGCTTCGATTTCAAAGGTGCGTAAATCAAACCCTTGTGAGGCGTCTGTTGATCGCCATGTGGCGAAATCACCCATCACTGCAATGTGGGAAACGATAAATTCTACTTTGGCTTCTAAAGCAGGTAAGTAAGCCGTAAATGTTGTGCCTTTCGTAAAATGCTTGAGTTGATCTTCGCGTACGTTGAGCACCGCCCATGAGTCTTGGGTATCCACGACAGTCACGACAGGGAAGCCCTGTGGAGCCAGTTCGCCGCTTTGCAGCAGTACTTGGGACACTTCACCGTCAAACCAACTCTCAATTTTAGTGTCCGCGGCATAAGCTTCAACTTCCGCTACGGCACCAGCAGCCATACGTTCTTTTTCCGCGGCTGCGAGTTTAGTTTCAGAGCGTGCGCCTTCTTTGGTCATTTGATACATCTGAAAAGCGGCGCTTTCAGTATATTTAGCGGCCTGCCATTGGGTATTCGCTTCATCACGCTTTTGTTCAGCGACGACACCATCACGGTAAAGATTATTGACACGCAAATAGGTTTTTTCCATTAAATCCGCTGCGGCTTTGGCTTTAAGCCATTGATCTTTTGCCGCTTGGATCTGCTGATCGCGTGCGCCTGTTTCTGCTTCTTTAGCCAGTGCGCCCGCCGCTTTTTGACCCGCAATCGCTTGATCTAATTTAGCTTCAATTTCAGGGCTGTGCAGCGTGAAAATGAGCTGGCCACGTTCAACGCTATCGCCTTTGCGCACCAGTACCTGATCAATACGGCCGGGAACTTTTGAAGAAATACTGTATTGTTGAGATTCAATCTGTCCTTGTAAGCGAACAGGTTTAGGTTGAGATGCTTGGTAAAAGCGATAGCCTACCCAAGAGATCGCCACCACAGCAGCAAGAGCAATCAGTGTTGGTTTTACGGCTTTCATAAGGCATCCTTTTGAGCAGGTGATTCGTGAGTCATTGATGAGTGCAACAAAATCGCTGATTGTGTGTAGATAGGGAAAGTATTCATTTCACTGGTCAATGCCAGTAACTTATTTAAAGAAAGTAAGTAGTTGAAGCTGGCTAATGACTGTTGCGTTTTTATACTAGCAAGGTAGAGCTCTGCATCCACTACATCTAAAGACGTTGCTAAACCCTGACTGAATGCCTTTTGGCGTAGGTTCAGGTTTTCATTAGCCAGTGTGAGACTTGAGTTTAGTCCCATCACTTCTTCCAATGCTTGTTCGGCTTCCAAATAGGTTTTTTCCACCAACACGCTCAAGTCTTGCTTAGCTTGCGCCTTTAAGTAACGTACTTGTGAGACCGCGCTGTGCGCTGCTTTGACTTGATCGCTGCGACCCGATGTTTCAATTAACGGAATGTTGACCCCAATACCCACTAACCAATCCGGTTTCATTTGGCTGGCCAGTGAATCGTCTTCATGTAGGCTGTAATCACCGTAAAGGTAGACTTCTGGATAGTATTTGCCTTTTTCAGCTTTGATCAAGCTGCTTGCTTGCTTTTCTTTTGCTTCAAGTAGTGCCAAGCCCGGATAGGTATTGAGCGTTTGCTCCACAAAAACAGAGAGCGGCGGTAAACGGTCATTGACAAACAGTGAGCCACTTGGCTCGACTTTTTCTGTTTGACCTAGAATTTGGGTTAGTGCGCTTTGGGCAATATCTAAGGTTTTTTGTGCTTTTTTGCGTTCAACCGTTGCTTTATCTAATGAGGCTTCAGCTTGTAGCCGTTCCACATGGGCAATTTGTCCTTGTTGCTCTAACTTTAGTGCATTATCACGGTGCTTGGTTAACCCTTGCTCAACGGCTTGGCGAGTCACTAAAACCTCTTTTGCCAAAAGAACACTAAAGTAATATTTGCTCAAGTCTTCATAGCGCGCTTGTGTTTCCATTGCGAGCTGGCTTTGCGCTTCTTCTTTCTTACCTTCCGCAGCAGCTTGTGCGGCGCTGATCCGTCCGCCCGTAAAAATGGGCCAAATAGCGCGAATCGAAGAGCTGAAAATATCTCGTTCGGTGATGGTTGATGTGATGGAGCCAGCACTGGCCAGTATCGGTCCTAAATCTGGCCCCAAAGATGATGGGACAGATTGCCCAGTGCTATCGAATATCTGCTTTCCTGACAAAGTAACATCTTGGTCTAAACGCGTGTAGTTTGCACCAATAGAAACAGCAGGCAAATTAAGACTGTCTGTGGAATTTTCAATATGCTGATAACGTTCGACATTTGCTCGCCCAGCGGCAAGTGAATTATTGCTCTGTTGCAAAAGATCCCATGCTTGTTGAAAGGAAATCGGCGCGGCGAAAGAAGGGGCTGCACCAAGC
>NZ_NDIM01000117.1:0-10150 GCF_002241375.1 Vibrio sp. V19_P1S1T109
CTATTGTTTTAATTTTTATTTTATTATCAATGTATTAAACGAAAAAATCCCGAGCTTAGCTCGGGATTTTAATATCAATTAACAGGCAACGAGAAAGTTTCGCTTATCGACGTGGCGCTTTCGCTTTACCAGTTTGAGGCCGACCAGTGCCGCGGCTACCATCGGCACCACTGTTACGGGTACTTGAAGCAGGCTTGCGACGGCCAGTCGTTGTGCCATTGGTTGTCGTACCGTTAGTTTTTTTACCATTCGTCGTTGTACCATTGGTCGTACGACTTTTAGGCTTGCCAGTCGTCGTTACGCGCTCTTCATGGCGCTTAACGGCACGGCGAATTTTTTGGCTACGCGCACGCTCACGAGTACGTGAAGTGTTGTCTTTGCTCAAATCTAGCATCGTCTCTTTTTCAGGACGCAGTTCAACCAATTCACGTAAATAGTTTACATCTTTAAGATCCAGTTCCATCCAACCGCCGCGTGGCAGTTTTTTGTCCAAATAGATCTCGCCATAACGAACGCGTTTCAAACGGCTCACTGTGGTATCTTGAGATTCCCAAAGACGACGAACTTCACGGTTACGGCCTTCGTTAATCGCGACGTAGAAAGTATGGTTCATACCTTCACCACCAGCGTAAACAATATCTTCAAAGCGTGCCAAGCCATCTTCTAGCTCAACCCCTTTAACGAGGTTACGCACTTTCTGTTCGTTCACTTCGCCAAAAACACGCACTAAATATTCGCGTTCTACTTGACGGCTTGGGTGCATAAGGCGATTAGCCAATTCACCATCGGTAGTAAAGAGAAGTAAGCCTGAGGTGTTGGCATCTAAGCGGCCAACTGAAATCCAACGCGAACCACGAATTTTAGGTAGACGATCAAATACCGTCCGACGGCCTTCTGGATCATGACGGGTACAAAGCTCACCTTCCGGTTTGTAGTAAGCAAGCACTCGGCAAATAACCTCTTCTGGTGCTTTAACGGAAACAGCATGCCCATCAATACGCACAACCGCGTTATCATCTTCTAGACGCTCGCCCAACATAGCTACCTTGCCATTAACACTGACACGTCCTGCTCTAATCAAAGCTTCTAACTCACGACGAGAACCATGACCAGCTCGTGCTAAAACTTTTTGTAACTTTTCGCTCATTTATCTACCTATGTGTCGTCTTCACAGACGTCGAATGAAAAAATGCGACCCCAAAATCGCGGCCGCATAGTATCTCAAATTCTACGCCAAAAAGCACTCGTTTTGATGGCCTACTCAAAAGCTATTCAAAAGGTGTTGGATCGCCCGCTCCCACGCGAGCAACCACCATCTCATCTTCACTGAAATCAATCACTGTCGTCGGCTGTTCACCTAAATAACCCCCGTTTAAAATGACATCCACGGCGTGCTCAAGACGATCCCGAATCTCTTCTGGATCCGATTCTGTATGGGTGTTGCCGGGCAAAATAAGTGAGGTGGACATTAGTGGTTCACCTAACGCTTCAAGTAAATCAAGTGCAATACGGTTATTAGGCACGCGGATACCGATCGTCTTACGCTTCGCATTCATCAACCGACGTGGCACTTCTTTGGTCCCTTTGAAAATAAACGTATAAGGGCCAGGTGTATTATTCTTGAGCAAGCGAAAAGCGGTATTATCCACACGCGCATAAAAAGAGAGCTCTGACAAATCACGGCACAGCAAGGTAAAATTATGCTTATCATCAAGGCGTCGAATTTGGCAAATACGCTCTAATGCTTGTTTATTTTCTAGTTGGCAGCCTAGTGCATAACCAGAATCCGTTGGGTACACAACAACTCCGCCATTGCGGATAATGGCAACCGCTTGAGTAATCAAGCGAGTCTGCGGGTTTTCTGGATGAACGTAAAAAAACTGGCTCATTGTAATTCCTCATTATTGAGTCTATCTACGGGGCTTAAACCCCAATCTTTCCAGACAGGATCGACGCCAGAAGGCAACCAAAGATTTCGCCCCAGTTCCATCCAAGGTGAGGGGTAATGAAAGTCACTGCCTTGAGAAGCTAATAGATTGTATTGTATGGCATAATCGGCCAAATTACGTCTTTCTTGTGGCGCTTGTTGTGGCTGTGCCACTTCCATAGCGTCACCACCCGCTTCTACAAATGCCGTTATTAAGCGCTTGAGCCACTTGGTCGTCAAGTCATATCGTCCAGGATGCGCTAATACCGCTTGGCCACCAGCGGCGTGTATTGCTTCAACGGCATCGGTCATCGAGCACCAACTGGGTGGTACATACCCGGGATTATCGCGGGTGAGAAACTTTTTGAACACCTGCTGCAGGTTCTTCGCAAAACCCTGTTCAACCAGCCATTTCGCGAAATGCGCACGAGTAATCGGTGCGTCGCCAGCGATCGCTTGCACCTCTTCTAACACCCCTTCACGTGTCACTTTTTGCAATCGTTGTGCAATCAATTGTGCGCGCTGCACACGATGTTCCTTTTGCTGCTCAATTAACTGCTGCAGAGCTTGAGCGTTTGAGTCGATGTTGAGCCCAACAATATGAATATCTTTATTTTGCCAAACCGTGGAAATCTCGATGCCATCGATCAAGGTGATGGGTAATTGTTGCTGATTAATATAGTCATGAGCAATAGTTAATGCATCAGTCGTATCGTGATCAGTGATCGCCAATACCTCAATATCAAAGCTTAGCGCCCTATCGATTAACGCTTGCGGCGATAACCTGCCATCTGAAGAAGTGGTGTGGCTATGTAGATCAATTCTCATAATTTTATTTTGGCCATCTTTTAGGCTTGACTTTTTACTCTCGCACTAGTTAACTAGTACACAAATGCAAGGCACGTATTTGAGGTTGACCATGTTACAAGAATTTAACCAAAACCATAATCACAATTTAAGCGCAGCTTCATCTGAGCTCAATTGGTGGCACACTTGGACAAGTTCTTGGTGGGCAACCGTGTACTTTTAAAATAGAACACGAATTCACAAAGCCCGCCTCAATGAGCGGGCTTTTTATTTTGTCGAATAGCTCACATTACATTGCGCAATAAAACAGCGAAACCCCCAAAGTGAAGATTGGGTCTCTAAGAGGATTATGCGAGTATGGACGACAGGAACATTAAAATTCATCAAGGAGGTCTTGTGAATAAGACCATTGAAATTAAAAGCTTAGGCCAAATTGACGTAATCAATATGTCCGTGCCTTATACCCAAGATCCAACACGTCTATTTCATACGCTATGTGAGTCAAAAACAGATTGTTTGCTATTAGAATCCGCCGAGATCGACTCAAAACAGGATCTCAAAAGTCTATTATTGGTTGATGCTGCCGTGCGCATCACTTGCTTTGGTCACGTTGTCACTTTTCACGCATTGACAGGCAATGGTCAACAGCTCATCGAACATCTACAGCGTAATATTAAAACGGATATTGAACATCAGTTACAACAAAATACCTTAACACTTCAATTTCAAGCACCATGTGACACGCTAGACGAAGATTCTCGCCTACGCGAAGCCTCTTCTTTTGATGCACTACGTCTCGTGCAGCACAGTTTCGATCTTCGTCATCACGATAAACATGCCCTCTTTCTAGGCGGTTTATTTGCCTACGATTTGGTGGCCAACTTCGAACCGCTAGGAAATGCCGATACGACTAATCAATGTCCAGACTACGTTTTTTATATCGCAGAAACCTTGTTGGTGATTGACCATAAAACTGAGCATTGTCAGTTGCAAGCCAGTGTTTTTAACCCCACGCCAACAATGCGTGAAACATTAATTACTCGTTTACAAGAGATCGCGCAGCAATGTGCCGCACCCAAATTACTACCGCAAGCCAAAACCGTAGCTAACGTAAGCGTGACAACGAATATTTCTGACCAAGAGTTTTGCAAGACCGTTCAAGCGTTAAAAGAATTTGTCGTGAAAGGCGATGTTTTTCAGGTGGTCCCTTCTCGCCGATTTACTCTGCCTTGCCCTTCACCACTTGCTGCTTATAAAAAACTGAAAGAGAGCAATCCAAGCCCTTATATGTTTTATATGCAAGACGAACGCTTTACTCTGTTTGGCGCTTCTCCTGAAAGCGCATTGAAATACGCCACCGAAACCAACCAAATTGAGATTTACCCTATCGCAGGGACTCGCCGCCGTGGTAAACGCACCGATGGTTCAATTGATTTTGATTTAGATAGCCGCATTGAACTTGAGCTACGTTGCGACAAAAAAGAGAACGCTGAACACATGATGTTGGTCGACCTTGCGCGCAACGATGTCGCACGTATTGCACAAGCAGGAACGCGCCACGTCGCTGATTTATTGAAAGTGGATCGCTACAGTCACGTTATGCATTTGGTTTCTCGCGTGGTGGGTCAACTCCGAAGCGATCTCGATGCACTGCACGCTTACCAAGCCTGCATGAATATGGGCACACTCACTGGTGCGCCGAAAATTCGCGCCATGCAGCTTATCCGTAACGTGGAAAAAGCCCGCCGTGGCAGTTACGGTGGCGCGGTTGGCTACCTTACTGGGGAAGGCGATTTAGATACTTGCATCGTGATCCGCTCGGCTTATGTCGAACAGGGTATTGCGCAAGTTCAAGCGGGCGCTGGAGTCGTTTATGATTCAGACCCTCAATCGGAAGCCGACGAGACACGTGGTAAAGCACAAGCCGTGATCTCTGCAATTCAAGCCGCGCATCAGGAGTAGCAGACATGGCCAACATTATTTTTATCGATAACTTTGATTCCTTTACCTACAACCTTGTTGATCAATTCCGCTCACTCGGCCATACGGTGACGGTTTATCGCAACAACATCGCCGCACAGAGCATTGAACAAGCGGTCTTTCAATTGAATGAACCGCTGCTGCTGCTCTCCCCCGGACCGGGCGCGCCCGCAGACGCGGGATGCATGCCACAATTAATCCAACGCCTTAAGGGCAAAGTGCCGATCATTGGCATCTGTTTAGGTCACCAAGCGATTGTTGAAGCTTACGGCGGCACCGTCGCGGGTGCTGGCGAAATTATCCATGGCAAAATCTCGATGATGGAACACCAACATCATCGTATTTACCAACAGCTACCGTCACCACTAGCCATTGCTCGTTATCATTCCCTAGTGGCTACTGAAGTTCCGGATAGTTTAACCATCACGGCAGAGGTTGATGGGCTCGTGATGTCCGTGGTGCAAGAGCAAGATAAAGTGTGCGGCTTTCAATTTCATCCAGAGTCCATCATGACTACTCATGGCGCAGCATTGCTTGCCAATGCGATCGATTGGGCTTTAGAAAAAAGCACCCACTAACGGATTTATAGGGATATTTTATGGAAAACATCATTAATAAACTTTACGCGCAGCAGTCGCTCTCGCAAGCAGAAAGCCAGCAACTGTTTGATGTCATCATCCGTGGTGAACTCGACTCTATTTTGATGGCAGCGGTATTGACGGCACTGAAAATCAAAGGTGAAACACCCGATGAAATTGCTGGCGCAGCCAAAGCATTATTGGCTAACGCGACCCCGTTTCCAAGGCCAGACTATGATTTTGCAGACATAGTCGGCACTGGTGGTGATGGCTCAAATACTTTTAATATTTCAACCACCGCAGCATTTGTTGCTGCTGCCTGTGGCGTAAAAATTGCCAAACATGGTAATCGTGGAGTATCGAGCAAATCAGGCTCTTCTGATCTACTGGATTCATTTGGTATTAACCTTGCAATGAGCGCTGCAAATACTCGCCAAGCCATCGATGATTTGGGCGTCGCTTTCCTATTTGCGCCGCAATATCATGGTGGCGTGCGTCATGCGATGCCCGTGCGCCAAACCATGAAAACGCGCACTATCTTCAATATATTAGGGCCGCTGATTAACCCCGCTCGCCCCAACATTGAACTGATGGGTGTTTACAGTAAAGAACTGGTTCTGCCTATTGCCCAAACCATGTTACAAATGGGACTGAAACGTGCAGCGGTCGTTCATGGCAGTGGTTTAGATGAAGTGGCGATTCATGGTGAAACCTTAGTGGCTGAAATTCGTGATGGACACATCATCGAATACACCTTAACACCTAAAGATTTTGGTGTTGAAAGCTACCCACTCGAAGCCATTCAAGGTGGTGAGCCTGCGGAGAATCGCGCCATTATCACCAACCTGCTGACTGGGAAAGGCACGCCAGCGCAACTGGCTGCCGTCGCTGTCAATGTGGCGCTGCTGCTGCGTCTTTTTGGCCAAGAAGATCTCAAAGCCAATACACAACAGGCCATTAGTGTAATGAACTCGGGCAAAGCCTATCAGCTTGTCCAACAACTGGCACAAAGAGGTTAAGCCCCATGCCTGAGCAACTTTCTGACCACATTTCAACCCAGCATACTCAAATGGCTGAAGTGTTGGCCAAAATCGTCAATGACAAATATGAGTGGGTCGAACAGCGTAAAGCGCAGCAACCATTGGGCAGCTTCGAACATTTATTAACCGCATCGGGTCGCTCGTTTTATGATGCGTTAAATACGGGTAAAACCGCTTTTATTTTGGAGTGTAAAAAAGCCTCACCTTCCAAAGGGCTCATTCGCCAAGATTTTGATTTGGATTATATCGCCTCGGTTTACCATCAATATGCAGACGCCATTTCAGTTTTGACTGATGAAAAATATTTCCAAGGCAACCTCGAATTTCTGCCACGCGTTCGCGCGCAAGTAAGCCAACCTGTGATTTGCAAAGACTTTATGGTTGATGTTTATCAGGTTTATTTGGCTCGTCACTACAGTGCAGATGCCATTTTATTAATGCTGTCCGTCCTTGATGATCAACACTATCAAACGCTAGCCAATGTGGCTCACCAACTGGGTATGGGTATTTTAACCGAAGTGAGCAATGAGGAAGAGCTGCATCGGGCAGTCGCCCTGCAAGCGAAAGTTATTGGCATTAATAACCGCAACTTGCGCGATCTCTCAACCGATCTAAATCGCACTAAACAGCTGGCACCTTTACTCCCAGAAGGAACCATGATCATCTCGGAGTCTGGTATTTATACTCACCAACAAGTGCGTGAACTTTCGCAATACGCCAACGGATTTTTAATCGGCAGCTCGTTAATGGCCGAAGAAAATTTAGAGCTAGCGGTACGCAAAGTGACGCTCGGCGAAAACAAAGTGTGCGGCTTAACTCACGCTGACGATGCGGCCAAAGCCTATCAAGCTGGAGCCGTGTTTGGTGGCTTAATTTTTGTGCCGCAATCCAAACGCTATGTCGACTTGGACAATGCACGTTTGACGATGAGCGGCGCACCGCTGCGCTACGTGGGCGTGTTTCAAAATCACACCATTGAAGCCATTACGCAGATTGCTACGACGTTAAAACTCTTTGCGGTGCAACTGCATGGCGAAGAAGATCAAGCCTATGTTGACCAATTGAGAGCTCACTTACCTAGCCAGATTGAAATCTGGAAAGCTTATGGCGTGAGCGACTGCCTACCGACCAAGCTTGAGCGCCACATTGACCGTCACTTATTCGATGCCAAAGTAGGAACGCAATCTGGCGGCACTGGCCAACGTTTTGACTGGCAATTACTAACCGAGGTAAACGATGTCATGTTGGCGGGTGGCTTATCCCCTGAAAATGCTCAGCAAGCAGCAAACATCGGTTGTTTAGGGCTCGATCTCAATTCAGGTGTTGAGAGCGAACCGGGGAAAAAAGACTTACACAAGCTAACCCTAGCGTTCGACGCTATTCGGCAGTACTAACACTAAATCGATTCCCATTGGCTTGAAAAGCGAGTAACTCACCCAGCCGCAAGGTCAAGTAGCAAGGGATAACAACAGATTCATTACCACTGAATCACTCAGTAGTAACACAGAGACTAAGGATACGAATCATGGCAAAACTCGATGCCTATTTTGGCGAATACGGTGGTCAATACGTTCCACAAATTTTAGTACCAGCGCTTGACCAATTGGAACAAGCTTTTATTGATGCGCAGGAAGATCCTGAATTTCGTGCTGAATTCATGACGTTACTACAAGAGTATGCAGGTCGGCCAACGGCGCTAACTTTGACGCGAAATCTCACGAAAGGCACAAAAACCAAATTGTACTTAAAACGTGAAGACTTATTGCACGGTGGCGCACACAAAACTAACCAAGTACTTGGTCAGGCACTGCTTGCTAAGCGTATGGGTAAACATGAAATTATTGCCGAAACAGGCGCAGGGCAACATGGTGTTGCAACGGCGTTGGCCTGCGCACTACTGGGGCTAAAATGTCGCGTTTATATGGGCGCAAAAGATGTTGAACGCCAAAGCCCCAACGTGTTTCGTATGAAGCTAATGGGCGCAGAAGTGATCCCCGTTCATTCAGGATCAGCAACACTTAAAGATGCGTGCAATGAAGCGCTACGTGACTGGTCTGCCACCTATGAAACCACCCACTATTTATTAGGTACAGCAGCGGGTCCTCACCCATTTCCAACCATAGTCCGTGAATTTCAACGCATGATTGGCGAAGAAACGAAACTGCAAATTTTGGCTCGCGAAGGTCGTTTACCAGATGCGGTGCTTGCTTGTGTCGGCGGCGGTTCGAACGCGATTGGCATGTTTGCTGACTTTATTGAAGAAAAGAATGTCCGTTTGATTGGCATTGAGCCAGCAGGAAAAGGCATTCATACCCACCAGCATGGCGCGCCATTGAAGCACGGCAAGACAGGTATTTTCTTCGGCATGAAATCACCTTTGATGCAAGATGAAAACGGGCAAGTAGAAGAGTCTTACTCGGTGTCCGCTGGGCTTGACTTCCCTTCTGTTGGCCCTCAGCACGCTCATCTTTATGCGACAGGCCGCGCTGAGTACGAAAGCATTACCGATGACGAAGCACTCGATGCTTTCCAATCGATCGCACGTAACGAAGGTATTATTCCCGCGCTGGAATCATCACATGCGGTTGCTTACGCCGTGAAGATGGCGTATGCCGAGCCAGAAAAAGAGCAGTTATTGGTCGTGAATCTATCCGGTCGCGGCGATAAAGATATTTTCACCGTCCATAAACTATTAGAAGAGAAAGGAGCGCTGTAATGGATCGCTATCAAACCCTATTTCAGCGTTTAGCTGACAACAATCAAGGTGCGTTTGTTCCATTTGTGACCATCGGGGACCCAGATCCAGAGCAATCACTGCGCATCATGCAAACGCTAGTGGAAGCAGGAGCAGACGCATTAGAACTCGGTATCCCTTTCTCTGATCCGCTCGCTGATGGCCCAACCATCCAAGGGGCGAATATTCGTGCACTGGATGCAGGGACGACTCCAGATATCTGCTTTGAGTTGATCACCAAAATTCGCGAGCAATATCCTGACCTGCCTATCGGGCTGTTGATGTATGCCAACCTCGTTTATTCACGCGGCATCGAGAACTTCTACCAACGCTGTAAAAATGCAGGTGTGGATTCAGTATTGATCGCCGATGTTCCGACTAATGAAAGCCGTGAATTTGTCGCGGCGGCAGACAAATACGGGATTCAACCCATTTTCATCGCACCACCCACCGCCAGTGATGAGACCCTAGCCGCGGTCGCCAAACTTGGCCGTGGCTATACTTATCTACTGTCTCGATCCGGTGTGACAGGAGCAGAAACAAAAGCCAATATGCCAGTACATGCCTTGTTGGAAAGACTGAACCAATTTGATGCCCCACCCGCATTGCTTGGGTTTGGAATATCAGAACCTGGGCAAGTCAAACAGGCCATCACCGCCGGTGCCGCTGGCGCAATATCAGGATCCGCAGTGGTGAAAATTATTGAACAACGACTTAATCAGCCAGATGAAATGTTAACGACTCTCAGCCATTTCGTTTCCAGCATGAAAGCAGCGACGTTGGAATAAATTGGTTTACAGCAAAAACCAACCCGATCGATTTCTGAGTCAAACCAAGAAATCGATCTTTTTTTTTAACATTTACGCCTCGCCAAATTCATTCACAAAACACAAACCAACCACTCATTAAATTGACAAAACAAATAGCAAACGTTTTCTTTTTGAAAAAACCACGTTTCATGTCAATGAACTATCAATAATCTTGTCAATTTACCTTGTTACCATATTGCTAAATGTAAAATATCCGTGTAAAAAGCTAGTCGAAATATTTATCCACCGATTGATATTTATGCAGTGGGTAACAC
>NZ_NDIM01000100.1:0-10085 GCF_002241375.1 Vibrio sp. V19_P1S1T109
ACTCAAAACTGTAATACTCTTACATAAGTAGCAAACTTACATAGTTTCGTGCAAATAACAGTAGTATTCCTCTTTAGGAAAGGTAACATTATGCACAGATTAGAAAGATTTTGCTGTCGGTTTTATCGCTAACGGACAGCGTAAAAAATTAGTATTAAGTTCCCAAAAAATCGAGGGTGAGCATGATTAAGAAGATCGGTGTTTTGACTAGTGGCGGTGACGCACCTGGCATGAACGCAGCAATCCGTGGTGTTGTTCGTACGGCACTCGGTGCTGATTTGGAAGTATTTGGTATTTACGATGGCTACCTTGGTCTTTATGAAGATCGCATTAAAAAATTGGATCGTTCAAGCGTTTCTGACGTTATCAATAAAGGTGGTACTTTCCTAGGTTCTGCGCGTTTCCCTGAATTTCGTGAAGTCGCAGTACGTGAAAAAGCGATCGAAAACCTAAGAAAGCATGGTATTGATGCTTTAGTTGTCATCGGCGGTGACGGTTCTTACATGGGTGCGAAAAAGCTGACCGAAATGGGTTTTCCATGCGTTGGTTTACCAGGCACGATTGATAACGACATTGCTGGTACCGATTACACCATTGGCTACTTAACGGCATTGAATACGGTTATCGATGCGATTGACCGCTTACGTGATACTTCCTCTTCTCATCAACGTATTTCTATTGTTGAAATTATGGGTCGTCATTGCGGTGATTTGACTCTGATGTCGGCGATTGCAGGCGGTTGTGAATACATCATCACCCCTGAAACTGGCCTGAATATGGAGCAACTGATTGCAAATGTTCAAGACGGTATTAAGAAAGGTAAGAAACACGCCATTATTGCACTGACTGAGTTGATGATGGATGCTAACCAACTGGCGAAAGAAATTGAAAAAGCAACGGGACGTGAAACTCGCGCTACCGTGCTGGGTCATATTCAACGCGGTGGTCGCCCGACGGCTTTTGACCGTGTTCTTGCGTCACGCATGGGTAATTTTGCAGTACATTTACTGCTTGATGGCCACGGTGGTCGTTGTGTTGGTATTCAGAAAGAGCAGTTGGTTCACCACGATATTATCGACGCAATTGAAAATATGAAGCGTCCAGTTCGCACTGATTTGTATAAAGTGGCTGAAGAGTTATTCTAATCACTTCTTCCATCTCGGTATAAAGTGATTAAGTAAAAAAGACCGCATTGCGGTCTTTTTTGTCTCTCTATGCTTTGTCGTTAAAATAAAACAGAGCAAAGCACTGGCGGATTACAAAATGATCGCGCGCACTTCTGGGTCTTTGCGCTCTAAGTAGTGAATTGATTTAATACGGCGAATGGTACGACAGCGGCCACGAATTAATAGCGTTTCTGTGGTGGCGATGTTGCCTTTGCGGGTAATACCTTCCAGCAGATCCCCTTTGGTGATACCAGTAGCTGAGAAAATGACGTTATCACTGCGGGCCATCTCTTCCATTTTCAGCACTACGCCAGCTTCGACACCCATTTCCGCGCAGCGAGCTAACTCTTTTGCACCGTAAATGCGGTTTTCTTCCGTATCGCCTTTGACTTCATGACGTGGTAGTAGACGGCCATGCATGTCACCATCTAGAGCTCGGATGACCGCGGCTGAAACCACTCCTTCAGGTGCACCGCCTATGCAGTACATCACGTCGACTTCACTATCAGGCATGCAAGTTAGGATCGAGGCGGCGACATCGCCATCTGGCACAGCAAACACGCGAACACCCATCTCTTGCATCTGCGCTATGGTGGCATCATGGCGAGGTTTCGCTAAGGTGATCACCACTAGAGTGTCTAATGGTTTATTCAGCGCGGCGGCGATATTTTCTAAATTCTCTTTTAAAGGCTTATTGAGGTCAATGCATCCTTTAGCGCCGGGGCCAACCACCAATTTTTCCATATACATATCAGGTGCTTTAAGGAAGCTGCCTTTTTCGCCAGCCGCCAAAACAGCCAATGCGTTTGACTGGCCCATTGCCGTCATGCGCGTACCTTCAATAGGATCCACTGCGATATCAACCGCATCGCCACCAAGGCCAACAAGCTCGCCAATGTAGAGCATTGGAGCATCGTCAATTTCGCCTTCACCGATTACAATTTCACCTTGGATGTCGGTTTTATTGAGTAGGTTGCGCATGACTTCTACCGCTGCGCCATCGGCCGCATTTTTATCGCCTCGGCCAAGCCATTTGTAACCTGCCAGTGCGGCACCTTCAGTGACTCGAGAGAATGCCATTGCTAAATCGCGTTTCATGCTAGCTCCAAAGAAAAGGGAATAGGAAATTTCGGCGGGAATTTTAGCATATCAAATAGTAAACGTTTGCTTTTTTAGTTCGCAAGGGTTGCACTTGATCAAAGCTAAGCCTCAAATTGAGCAAATCTATGGTCAGATAAAGTGTTTTTCGGCCTAGGTTTGGCGCTTAAGTGAGTTGACGGTTAAGTTGAGCCGATTTTTTAGCCAAATAGCGAGAAAATTTGCATATAGTGAGTGTTTCTGAGCGCTGTGCTGAGTAGAATGAACCAATAAGTGAAATTTTGTTCACCTCAACCGAATAACTAAGGGTATGCACCATGTCTTTTGAAGTATTAGAACTACTAGAAGCAAAAATTCAAACCGCAGTTGACACCATCGCACTTCTACAAATGGAAGTGGAAGAGCTTAAAGAAGAGAAACAGCAGCTCGTGAATGAAGCGAATGAGCTAAAAGTAGCGCGTGAAGAGCTTGAGCAAAAAGCGCAACAAATGGAGCAAGAGCAGAGTGCATGGCAAGATCGTATTCGTAGCTTACTTGGTAAAATGGACGACGTGGAATAATCTGCTCGCTTAAGTGATACCACAACGCCGACATCAAGTCGGCGTTACTTTTAATCAATCATCGCGTTTTATCACGAACAACATTTACCAATAATAGCGTTATGAGTGCAGAGAAAGTTTATGCTTTCGGTCTTACGCCCAACGTATGGCACAATGCGTAGGTCATTTCAGCGCGATTGAGCGTATAGAAATGGAAGTCTTTGACACCTTCACGGCTTAAAATGCGAACCATGTCAATTGCTTGGCTTGCACCCACGAGCTGGCGTGTGGTTGGGTCATCATCTAATCCATTAAATTGTTTCGCCATCCATCCGGGGACTTTAACGTTGTTTTGCGCGGCAAAGCGAGAAGCTTGTTTAAAGTTTGATACCGGTAGAATGCCCGGTACAATTTCAGCATCAATACCAGCGGCTACGCAGCGGTCGCGAAATCGTAAGTAGCTTTCAACATCAAAAAAGAATTGAGTAATTGCGCGGTTTGCACCTGCATCAATTTTGCGTTTTAGATTGACCAGATCGGATTGCGCGCTTTTCGCTTCAGGGTGGACTTCTGGAAATGCCGCGACAGAAATATCAAAATCATGGCGAGATTTGAGTAGAGTCACTAAGTCGGAAGCATACATTTCTGGTTTGCCGCCACCAGCGGGAATATCGCCACGCAGTGCAACTATGTTCTGGATGCCGTTGTGCCAGTAGTCATCGGCAATCTGAATCAGCTCATCGCGAGAGGCATCGATGCAAGTGAGGTGCGGTGCTGCAATAAGGCCAGTTTGATCTTTAATCTCTTTAATGATCGAATGGGTGCGGTCGCGCTCGCCAGAGTTTGCTCCGTAAGTCACAGAAACAAATTTAGGTTGCAGGGTTTTTAAACGGTGAACGGAATTCCACAATGTCTCTTCCATTTGCGCTGAGCTGGGTGGAAAAAACTCAAATGAGACATTGATATTATCTGATAGCTCAGCCACGTTCTGGTTGAGTGCATCAATATGACCGGCGTGCGTGTATCCCATTTTATTTCTCCCTGTGGCGTTCTTCCGCCAATCTATCATTCCTTAAGTTGACGTTTAGACGTCTATATGTCTACAGAATGTATTGAATAGCATTTAATGTCAACACTGTAATTATGAATATTATTCATGTTGATTGTGAGTGACCTTCAAGTCATGCTCAACCTCGGTATGCATGACCTAATATCATCCTTTCGCAGTTAAATTAAGGAGCCTAGTGGCCCCTTAATCTGGAATAAGCTGGAGTGTTACAGCAAGCTTGACAGCAAGTTGAGGTCCGATTGGATAGCTCCTGCTGTCACTTCTCTACCAGCGCCCGGGCCACGAATCACTAACGGGTTATCGCGATACCATTTACTCTCGATAGCAAAAATGTTGTCACAAGGTAAAAGGTTAGCCAAAGCGTGTTCACGCTCTAAAGCTTCAACCCCCACCGTTGCTTTGCCATTTTTCTCAAGCCTTGCGACATAGCGTAGCACTTTATCTTCACGTTGTGCTTTGGTTAGTCTCTCGGCTAATTTTTCACTCAGCAGTTGGCCTTTGTCTAAAAAGTCATCCAGTGAGAGGTGCTTGAGCTCATCAGGAACCAGTGATTCAACTTTGACATTTTCCGGTTCGATATGTAATCCCGCTTCACGGGCTAGGATCACCAGTTTGCGCATTACGTCTGAACCATCCAGATCGCTGCGCGGATCAGGCTCGGTAAGTCCTTGTTGCCATGCTAAATCGACCAGTTCGCTAAACGGTATTGAGCCGTCGAATTGCTGAAATAACCAAGATAAAGTGCCAGAGAAAATACCAGAGAGGGCGACGATTTCATCACCGCTTTCACGCAAATCACGTACCGTGTGGTTAATGGGTAAGCCTGCGCCAACCGTCGCGTTGTAGAGCCAATGGCGGCTAATTTTCGCGAACGCTTCTTTTATTTGGTGGTAATCGACGCTAGAGGAAGAGCCCGCGACTTTATTCGCTGAGATGAGGTGCATCCCATTTTCAGCAATGTTGAGGTAGTGATCAGCCAGTTCTTTGCTTGCGGTTACATCGAGCACAACCGCTTCGTCATATCCTTGAATATTGCTTAATCGTTGGAGCCAAGTCATTCCTTCACTGGCAATCGCTTCATCGTCAAAATGCTTTAAAACCGATGCTGCATCAATCCCTTGCTCATCAAACCAATAGGTTTGGCTATCGACCACCGCGACCAACTCGAAGTTCATGCCATGGCGTTTTTCTAACTCTGATTTTTGTTCAGCAAAGAGTTTTAACCAACTCGAACCAATGTTGCCTTTGCCACACAGTGCCAGTGCGACCCGTTTTTGCGCCTGAAATAGTTGGTTATGCATACCCACCACTAAGGGGGTGATCGGCGTTTTACGCAGTACCGCGACTAAACTCAGCCCAGATTCGGCTTCACAGATAAACTCGATCGGTGATGAGCGTAGCTGTTGATAAAAGCCGTAGCAGTGATTGGGGTTTTTCGTCACTCCCGCACCCACAGCACCCACTAATGAAAAGCCTTCTTTGAGTTTAATTTCTGCTTCAAAAGCGGCATCTTGCAGATGGGCTAGGGCTCCGCCTGAAATCTCAGCAGTATAGGCAAGACGCAGTTGGTGTTGATCGGCTTGAGTATCGAAAGCTAGCGGTTCGAGTTGAGCACGACGCAAGCTGCGTAGTACATCATTTTGTAGGCGCTGGAAGTCATGCCCGTGAGCAAAATTAAGCTCAATCAACAGCACATCATCAAGTGAAGTAATGATTTTGGCACCGCGTCCCGATGCCAATACACGCTCAATGCGAGTCGAGCCTGCTTCGGGTTGATAACTGCAGCGCAAGTGCAAATCCATGGTGCTTTGCGCCACGGGCTGCAAAGTTCGGCTGTGCAATACTGGGGCGGCAAGGCGCGCTAACTCGTTGGTTTCGTCCAAACGCAGTAGCGGCAGTAAACAGGCATCACTAACAATGCGCGGGTCGGCGCTATAAACACCGGCCACATCACTCCAAATCGTTACTCGGTTTACTTCCGCAAGTGCGCCGATCATAGTGGCGGAGTAATCGGAACCATTGCGCCCAAGTAGCACAGTATCACCTTGTTCACTGCGAGCCATAAAGCCTGTGATGATCACTCGGTGATGCGCGTGTTGTGCCAAAATTTCTTTCAGCAAAGGGTAGGAGCGAGCGCGATCTACTTCCGGTTGTGTGCCTGCTTGCGCGCGAAGAAATTCGCGGGCGTCTTGTGCCACAGCCGCAAGATTATGTTGATTGAGTAACGCCGCCAATAAGCGTGATGACCACACTTCACCATGGCCAAGTACCGCCGCTTGTTGAGCTGGCGATAGGGGCGCGCAAAGCTGACCCAAGGTGCGAATTTCGTTGGTGAGTAAAGTGATGAGCGGTTGCGCTGCATCTTCATCGAGCAGCGCGTTGATTAAATCGATTTGGTACTGACGGACCGATTGCAAGTTCTCATGAGCTACTCGGCCATCTTTATTGAGAGCGTCGAGAAATTCGATTAAACGATTGGTGGTTTTTCCTGCGGCAGAAACCACCACCAAATCATCAGCTTGAGAATACTCTTTTAAGATATTAACGACCCGTTTGTAGCATTCAGGATCGGCAAGGCTGCTACCGCCAAACTTGTGCAATTGACGTAGGGCAGTCATTAATAGGCCTCCTTCGCTTTAGCAAAGGCTTGAGCGAGATCGTCAATCAAATCTTGGGCATCTTCTAAGCCGACCGATAGGCGTAATAGCTGCTGTGAAACACCGGCTTCGGCCAACGCTTCTTCGCCCATCGCTCGGTGAGTCATCGAAGCGGGGTGGCAGATTAAGCTCTCCACGCCTCCTAATGATTCTGCCAGTGAGAATAATGTTAACTGAGAGACAAAATATTTGAGCTGTTCAAAGCTGCCCGCAAACTCAAAACTTAGCATAGATCCAAAGCCAGATTGCTGCTTTTTCGCTATCTCATGGCCAGGATGCTCTGGCAAACTCGGGTGATAAATGACCTTTACTAAGGCTTCGCTTTGCAGATAGTCCAAAATGGCACGTGAGCTTTCCTCATGGACGCGCATTCTTGCGCCTAAGGTACGAATGCCACGCAGCGTCATATAGCTATCAAAAGGGGTTCCCGTTGAGCCAAGGCAGTTGCCCCACCATGCTAGCTCTTCAGCGTGCTGCTCTGTTTTGGTGATAACAACTCCGCCAATCACATCGGAGTGGCCATTGATGAATTTGGTGGTGGAGTGGATGACAAAATCTGCGCCCAACTCTAATGGTTTTTGGAAGACTGGCGTTAAGAAGGTGTTGTCAACCGCCACTAATGCACCGACGGCGTGTGCTTGTTGGCAAATATCAGCAATATCTACCACGCGAACTAATGGGTTGGATGGGGTTTCAATGAGTACCAATTTGGGTTTTTTCGCCAAAGCGGCTTGCAAAGCGTTTGGATCGGATTGATCAATAAAGAGTGTCTTAAAATCGCCTTTTTTGGCACGCGTATTAAACAGGCGATATGTGCCACCGTAACAGTCATGCGGGGCCACAATCAGATCATCAGGACTTAAAAAGGCGGAAACCCATAGATTCAGCGCCGAAGTGCCACAGTTAGTGACCACCGCGCCTTGACCCGATTCGAGTTCAAACAATGCTTTTTCGAGCAGACCTCGATTTGGGTTGCCAGAGCGTGTGTAATCGTATTTAGGCACTTCACCAAACGCAGGAAAGCTATAATTTGTCGAAAGATAAATTGGAGGCACAACAGCATGATATTGAGAGTCGGATTCAATACCGGTTCTAACGGCGATGGTGGCTGGCTTGCGAGTGGTCATGACGGTTTCCTTACTTAATTAAACTCAATAAACTGACTTTTATTGAGGGGTTCCTGCTTTATCTGGGGACAACGAAATGGCAACGTCCATTGTCTCGAGTATTAGCTATATCCGATAGTGCGTGAGATTGCTATCCCCTTTCTAACTTGAAGTGGCTGCGATGTTGGCTAGGTTCACCTACTTCAATCACATAGTCTGGCTTCCTTGACTTGCCGCTCTGCTGAAATTTCAAGTATTTCGGGTATCTCTTTGTCGATAATGGCACACTTTACTGAACTCAAAAGAAGACGTCAATATATCTAGACGTCTATATGTCTTTGCTTGTGGCGGTAAATCCCGCTAAAATCCAACTTTCAAATTTTTAACGACCAATTACGATAACGAAGGTGCGCAATGGCAGACTGGAATGGGGAATACATTAGCCCATATGCTGAACATGGGAAGAAGAGTGAGCAAGTCAAAAAAATCACCGTTTCAATCCCATTGAAAGTATTGAAAGTATTAACTGATGAGCGCACTCGCCGTCAAATCAATAACTTACGCCACGCAACGAACAGTGAGCTGCTGTGTGAAGCCTTCTTGCATGCTTATACCGGTCAACCTTTACCGACCGACGAAGATTTGAGAAAAGATCGTCCAGACGATATTCCGACGGAAGCAAAAGCATTAATGACCGCCATGGGCATTGAATTTGAAGCGTATGATGATGAAGAAGTGTAGCGCGTAATTGCGGTACAACGAGATAAAATCGAGAGGATACTGGGTAAGTTGCCATTGTGACTTTGGCTCTGTGTCTCAGAATATAAAAAAACCGCTGAAAGTCAGCGGTTTTTTTTCGAGCGAGGCATTTAGCCGCTCAAGCTTGTGATTATTCTTGCATGTAATTGACAGGCATCTCGATTCGAGCGACGCCAGAGTCAACCGCTGCTTGAGCAACCGCTTTAGCAACACGAGGCAGTAGGCGTGGGTCCATCGGTTTTGGAATGATGTATTCAGGGCCGAAACTTAACGCTTTTACGCCTGCAGCTTTCAACACTTCAGCCGGCACTTCTTCTTTAGCCAGTTCACGTATCGCCTCAACTGCGGCTAGCTTCATTTGGTCATTAATTTCACTAGCACGGACATCCAAAGCGCCACGGAAAATAAATGGGAAGCACAACACGTTGTTGACTTGGTTTGGATAATCGCTACGGCCTGTGCCGAGAATTAAATCGTCACGTACTGCGCGTGCGAGTTCCGGTTTAATTTCTGGATCCGGATTTGAGCAAGCAAATACGATCGGTTTATCGGCCATTAATTTTAGCGCTTCGGCAGGCAGCAGGTTGGGGCCTGACACACCTAGGAATAAGTCAGCGCCTTCAATCACATCTTCCAGTGTGCGTTTGTCGGTGTTATTAGCAAACAACTGCTTATATTCATTAATGTCATCGCGACGAGTATGAATCACACCTTTGCGATCAAGCATGTAGATTTTTTCACGCATTGCGCCGCACTTAATCAATAGTTCCATGCAAGCGGTGGCTGCTGCGCCAGCGCCAAGACAGACGATAGTGCATTCGTTGAGTTTCTTGCCTTGCAGTTCAATCGCATTGAGCATGCCAGCGGCGGTAACAATCGCAGTGCCGTGTTGATCGTCATGGAAAACAGGCACATTACAGCGTTCGATCAAACGGCGTTCAATCTCAAAGCAATCTGGTGCTTTGATATCTTCTAAGTTGATGCCGCCAAAGGTGTCGGCGATGTTGGCAACCGTATCGACAAATTCATCGATTGTGCGGTGTTTTACTTCAATATCAATTGAATCAAGTCCAGCAAAGCGTTTAAACAGTAGCGCTTTTCCTTCCATGACGGGCTTGGAAGCCATCGGACCTAAGTTACCTAAACCAAGAATAGCCGTGCCGTTTGAGATCACAGCGACGGTGTTGCCTTTCGCAGTGTATTTATAAACGTTGTCGATGTTCTGTGCTATTTCACGAACCGGTTCTGCTACGCCCGGGCTGTAAGCTAGAGCAAGGTCTTCAGCCGAGTCGGCAGGCTTAGTTAATGAAATGGCAATTTTACCCGCGGTTGGGTAAGCATGGTAATCGAGTGCGCGTTGGCGAAATTGTTCTTCTGCCGTTAATTCTTGGTGAGTGTCATCAGACATAGGTATAAGTGCTCGTGTTGGATTGGAAAAGGTCCATAATTCTAATGGATGTCGCTCAAACTTCCTAGGCGGGAACCTGACGTGCTTCATCAAAAAATGGAGAAAATGTCGCAGATAAGACCAGTGCGTACTGACAACTATACAAAAAATGCCAACAAAAAAGGATGCCGAAGCATCCTTTTTTAATTTTCTAGCAAAAAAGAGATTATTTGCTAGAAAGAGCACCGAAACGCTTGTTGAAGCGATCTACACGGCCGCCAGTATCAACGATACGTTGCTTACC
>NZ_NDIM01000027.1:0-10032 GCF_002241375.1 Vibrio sp. V19_P1S1T109
ATACAAAATATATTTATGTACACATAAAAGGTAAACGTTTACCCAAATCGATTGCCTTACCACTTTCAACACTTTTAGTTATCAATGAGCCACAAAAAGGGTATTAACCTCCATTCTGTGACAAATCTCTCAAGGAACAGTGTCAGGTCTAGCTAGTATTGCCTCAACAAAACACATCAGATTCAACAGAATTAGTAATTTAATCCACTTATTGCGGATAAATCGCTGACTCGAAAACTTTGGAGTAACAACGATGGCAACCCCACACATTAATGCGCAAGTTGGTGATTTCGCTGAAACCGTTCTAATGCCAGGCGATCCATTACGTGCAAAATACATTGCTGAAACTTTTTTAGATGATGCTAAACAGGTTTGTGATGTTCGCAGTATGTTCGGTTATACCGGTACTTATAAAGGTAAAAAAGTATCCGTTATGGGCCACGGTATGGGCATTCCATCATGCTCGATTTATGTTCACGAGTTGATTTCAGAATACGGTGTAAAAAATATCATCCGTATTGGTAGCTGTGGCGCAGTTCGTGACGATGTCAATCTAATGGATATCGTTATTGGTATGGGTGCTTCAACCGATTCCAAAGTTAACCGCATCCGTTTTAACAACCACGATTTTGCCGCGATTGCGGATTACGGATTACTTGAAACAGCTGTCAATCAAGCACGCGCACAAAACGTGCCCGTGAAGGTAGGCAACGTGTTTTCCGCTGATCTGTTCTACACACCTGAAGGTGATTTATTCGAAAAAATGAATAAGCTTGGCATCTTAGGTGTGGATATGGAAGCGGCCGGTATTTATGGCGTTGCAGCGGATCTAGGCGCAAAAGCATTGACGATTCTTACCGTGTCAGACCACATCATTCGCGGTGAGAAATTAAGCTCTGAAGATCGCCAAACCTCTTTTAACGACATGATGAAAGTCGCGCTTGAAACAGCGATTAGTATCTAATTTTTAAACCTCAGCTGCCCACCCAAATTGGCAGCCTTAAATTACCCCGAGGGGGCGATTGTGTCCAACGACCAACTACCCAAGGACGCAGATGGTTTACAACTCAACTTTTGTAAAACATTGGCGTGTGACAACTTTGGACTGAGTGAAGCCGAACGGTACGTTCTGCAGCGCGTAAACCCGAAGCGTCCAACGATGGTTTGTCGTGAATGTGGAGCTTTCCCCCCCTTACTTAACAACCGAGAAGTGTTAAACGAATTACACCGTTTAAGGCAGCTTCACAGCGACGGTTTGCCCGCTTGTCGCAGTGATGATTGCCAAAATTTCGGTTTATCTGTTCATACACACAAACACCTCTATCACGCTTTTGGCTACAGCGGCGATCGCCAGCGATACCGTTGCAAAGCTTGTCAGAGTACCTTTGTTGATAAGTGGTCAGGAGCCAACAAAAAACTCGCCTTTCAAGAAACCTTACTCGGCCTACTCTTCATGAGTTATTCGGTGCGAGAGATTTGCCGTAAATTATCCATCAACCCAAAAACGTTTTATGATCATGTCGAGCACATTGCCAGTCGCTGTCGGCGAAAACTGGCCATGATTGATGCGCGTTGGGTGAATCATGCAAACCAATATGAACTGGCTTGCAATTACATCCCGCTCCAACCCCATAGCGACAACGGCGTATTGTGGTTTGCAACAGGTGAAGCCAAAACAGGTTATATACTCTGTCAGCACGTAAACTATTCCGCCAATGAAGAACCTGCTGGCGAGCTTGATCACAACCCCTATCACTCGCCCGCGCGTTTTGTTTCTCGTGAACATTCATCCGAGGCGAATCTACCCACTCCTGACGCATCTCCGCTATTACGTGAGCGTATTGATCAGAAATACCAAACGATTTTAGCCCGTGGTAATGTTGAAGACCCAATGGGTAACCTCACCACTTTTCATTATCCTTCTAAAGGCGCCTTGATTCGCCCTCCTTACACCTCTTATGCCCACTTCCTCCACGTGCTGGATTTGTGCCTTGAAGATAAGCGAGTTTCTATCTATCTGCCTCAAGATCCGGTTTTACGTTCTGCCGCATTGAGCGTCTGTTTGCCGCGAATCAAGCGTAAGAATGTTGACTTGATGTACGTTGAGGAAGATCCGCAATGGCAAAATGGACATTCTGTGAATAAAACGGACATTGTTCACATGGGATGGTGGCGAGATCGCTGGGCTATTGCCAATCAGGCACAGGCTGCCAAAGGTGTTTGCTATTTGGCAGGAGACAATCCAACACCCGAAGCTTGGCTCGATAAAGCATCGATTAAGCAAACAGAGTTCTATCAAAAACGCTTCCAACTGTTGTTCGAAAGCTTTATCAACGAACCGAGGCGCAAACTTCGCCCTGGCGGCCTACAACCAATGCTGGATATTTTTCGTGCTTGGCACAATCTGTGCTACCAAGATAAACATGGATTCACCGCCGCCCAAAATTTGGAATTAACCAAACATCCACTGACATTGAAAGAACTACTCTCTTAGATTTTTAGGTTATATTTAGACTGTGGATTGTGAAGTAGCGCAGATTATTGTGGTAATGAATAACCAATGCACCCACTTTTGGGAAAGTAAATAGTGCGCTTTAACGTTGGCTTCATATAATGAATCGGTGACTTAGGCTTCTTACTTTTGAGGAACAGCCCGTTTGGATAAAAGCCAATACCTTCTTGAAATTGAAATAGAACAGCTTAGAGCCCGTATTGAAACTGAGCCGGAGAAGGTGTCGATCGTCGCGGAGCAGTGTTTATTGAGAGCACAGCAGATCTTTTTCCCAGAAGGGGCGATTCAATGTTTGATCATTTTATCTCGCTGCGCTTGGTGTCTAATGGACTACCGTGTGGGTTTAAAATACATTAAAGAAGCCTTATCCACTCAAAATACCCTCGATACTGATGACTGCCTTCCCGAAATTCTGCATATTCACGCGCTGCAACTTTGGGGTCAGGCAAAATATTATACCGCCCAACAATATTGGATAAATGCCTTAGAACAATCAGCTCTGGTTGATGAAGTTGATATCCAAATAGAAAGCCTGATTGGTTTGGGTAATGTTTGGCGTATTACCAACGAATATCAGCTGTCATGCTCAACTCATGAGTTAGCGGTTAAAGTTGCGAACAATAGCCGTATCCACTGGTTAGAAGGCAAAGCCCGTATTCTGTGGGCATGGGATCTCTATCTACTTAACCAATACATCGATATGCTCACGGTGCTCGATGGTGCAGAAGAAGCGCTACAGGATCATCCCGATAAAACTTGGCAAGCCGAGGTTTGGGATTTTCGCGGCTTGGCACTGCTCGGGCTTGAACGAATCGAAGATGCGGAAGCGGCAACCACCAAAGCACTCGAACTTGCCGTGGAGCATAACCTTGTGTGGATGAAGGCCCACTCATTCATTAGTCGAGCTCGTTTGGAACTGCTGAGAAAAGACTCCAAGAAAGCAACTGAGCTGTTGCTTCTTGCTGAAGCCTCTGCTGCTTCATTTGATAAAGGTGAGCTACTTTCACAAATTTGCTACCAACAATCCCTAGTCGCAGAGCAGCGTGGTGATTTTAAAGCTTCTTTAGCCTCATTTAAGAAATATCGCCAATTTACGGTTGAGATGCTTCGAGAACAAACGGCGCGCATTGGCCTTGATAAAGCAAGAGCCTCTAAGCGACAACTTGAGCAACGAGCACGTAAACTCATTAACCGTATTCGTGGTCAACACGAATACGACCCAGAGAAACATCTCTCCAATGTAGTTTCAGAGACTTATTGGTGGGAACAACTCATGCTGTTCAAGACCGAGTTGAAGCATTCTAATCACGCCGTCATTGTCATCCAACATAACGACTCAAAGTACCTCGATGTATGTACCGAGATTGCCCACTCGCTCTGTAACCAAAAAGATCTCGTTTCTCGTTTAAGTAGCGAACGCTTAGCGCTGCTTCTTGCCGATAAAGGCGATGCAGCGCTGCACGTCTTCCATGTATTGGCTAAGATGATTGAAATATACCCCTGGGAAAGAAAAGGATTAACGGGGTCGCTACCTCAAGTGATGTTCCAAGACATTTTGAGTTTCCCATTCACATTAGAACAACTGGAAGACAGTCAACCTCAGGAATGGTCGCATGGAAGTACTGCTCAGTAAGATTAAAGATACGGGTTTGGATGCCACCTCCGTTTCCGGAGAGGAGGCCATCATTTTCTGGAATCACGTCCGACAACATATAGCCTCAACATCAAAAGAAAAAGCACTTAGCTACATCATCAGTGCAGAGTATCGTTCAGAACTGCATCAGTCGTCCGCCAGCATAGAGGAGCTTCGTCACGCCTTAGCATTACTTGAATTGCCTAAGGACGCCGAAATTATTTTGTCTGTGAAAAACAGTTTGAGCGATCGCCTAATGGAAAGCGGTGAATTTGCCGCAGCGCTCAACGAATATGTGTCCGCTTCTAATATTGCCGTCGACACAGGTTACATTGACGAATATGTACTAGCCGTCATTGGCATGGGTAACCTGTGTGATGCTTATGGCGAACACAGCCGAGCCCTTCGTTACTATCAAAAAATTGATAGTATTGATCACGCAATCACCAGCCGCTCATTACGCCTGCGTTATAAACTTTACATGCTATCGTGTTACATTCAACTGCACCGAATCTCCGCCGCCACCGACCTAATTAAAGAGTGTGAAGAGCTGAGTATTTTGGTCAGCGATAAAATTCTTACCGGGCAAATTTCACTCTATCAAGCTCAACTTTATCTTCATCAGGATCAAGTCGATAAAGCGCTCATTACGCTCTCTAGTGTTCAGTACAGTGCTGGGAATATGAATTCCACCTGGCTATCGAATATGATTCGAATTGAAACGGCCAACTGCCTGGCTAAAATAGGCAAAAGTCATATTGCCAATATGATGCTGGCCAGTACAGATAAACGTCTGCAACGATACACGTCACCTACGATGGCCAAGCAGCTGTATCGAGCATTCAGTGCCGTGTGCGAGCGCCAAGGCCTTTATCAAGCCGCCCTGATTTATGAAAAAAAAGGCTTTCGAATTGAAACTGATCTGATGAAAAACATCCCGATTAGTGAGCTGGGGGCCAATCAACTGCGTCGCTTATCGCGCTTTGAATTGCAATTGAAATTGATCTTATCTGAGATTGAAAATCGCGAGCTCAAAGAAACCACCGAACATCAAAAGAATGCCGTAGCCCAACTTCAACAGGATGTATTCACTGACCCACTCACCACCTTACACAACCGCCGCTGGTTAGATGTAAAGCTGAAAGACCTACTGCTTCATGAGAAGCTATTTGCATTTCTAGTCATTGATATTGACCATTTTAAATCGATTAATGATGAACTTAGTCACTTGGTTGGTGACAAAGCGATAGTCAATGTTTCACGTGAGTTGAAAAACTACTTTAAATTCCGAGGCTCCTCCTGTGTCCGTTTTGGTGGAGAAGAGTTTCTGGTGATTTTAGAAGATTGCTCGCTCGACCAAGCTGAAATGCATGCCGAAAACTATCGAGAACGCATATTCCAATTTGGTTGGCACGATATTCTAGGTGAGCGCGGCTTAACCGTCAGTATCGGTATAACCTTGCATCGAGATGGTGAAAATACACAACGCACATTCTACCGCGCCGACAAAGCCTTATATCGCGCGAAAGCGAATGGCCGCAACCAAGTGTGCACTGAGTAACTTTCCATCACGTTAAGCTATTGGCTGCCGTTTACACTCGTCATTGAAATACAGGAGCAACTATGTTTTTAGATTACTTTGCCCTTGGTCTACTGATTTTCGTAGCCTTGGTCATTTTTTATGGAATCATCGTCATTCATGATATCCCTTATGAAATAGCCAAAGAGCGCGACCATCCACATCAAGATGCCATTCATGTTTCTGGCTGGGTGAGTTTATTTACCTTGCACACTATCTGGCCATTTTTGTGGATTTGGGCAACCTTGTGGCGCAAAGATCGCGGTTGGGGGTTCACTAAACTTCAAGAAGAACAACACGATATTCATCATCGCGTCGATGAACTTATCGATCAAGTAGCAATACTCACTCGGGAGTTACATCAGCTAAAAGAGCAACAATCCATAGTAAACCTAGACGATACCAATAATCAGGAGACGAAATAATGGATTTACTTCTGATCATGACTTATGCCGCTTTATGTATTGCGATATTCAAAGTCTTTAAAATTCCATTAAATAAGTGGACCGTCCCTACCGCTGTATTAGGTGGCGTTATTTTGATCGGCACCCTGATCTTACTGATGAACTATAATCATCCTTTTACTCAATTGGGTAGCCAAGTTTTTTCCACAACACCTGTCGTCTCAGGAGTACGAGGAAGAGTGATTGAGGTTCCGGTACAAGCAAACCAGCCCTTAAAACAAGGTGATGTGCTTTTTAGAATTGACCCTGTGCCTTTTGAAGCGGAATTGGCAAAAATTGAAGCTCAGATCAAAGAGGCGAGCCAAGGTGCACTCGGCCTAGAATCGAATGTTTCTGAAGCTGCGGCAGCGAAAGTACAGGCTATCGCTGACCGGGATAAAGCACAACGTGAGTATGCTCGTTATCAACGTGGGTATGATAAAGGTGCATTCACCGAACAAGATCTTGATACCCGTCGCCAAGCTTATAAAGCAGCAGAGGCAGCAGTAGAAGTCGCCCAAGCACGTCTAAATCAAGCCAATATCTCCTTAAACTCAGAAATCAATGGTGAGAATACTACCGTTGCTCGCCTGCTTGCCGATTTTAGACAAGCCCAATTCAACCTTGAACAAACCATTGTCAGAGCGCCTACTGATGGCTATGTGACACAATTAGCTCTCAGACCAGGTGCGATGTCCGTACCATTACCCTTAGCGCCAATGATGACGTTTGTACACACAGAAGATAAAATCTACACAGCTGCATTTAGGCAAAATTCTCTTCAACGCCTAAAACCGGGCTTTGAAGCCGAGTTTTTGTTCAGAGCACTGCCCGGAAAAGTCTTTAAAGGAGAAGTGGTTGAGATATTGCCTGTGATTGGTGAAAGCCAGATCCAAGCACGAGGCACCTTGCTAGGAACTGAGGCATTACGTACCAATGGACGAGTACTCGTCACCCTTAAAGTTACCGATGATTTAAGCGATTATCACCTGCCGCTCGGTACCGCTTTTGAAGCCGCTATCTATTCAGACAGTTTCTCTCATGTCTCGATTATGCGTAAGGTACTCATCCGGATGAAAAGTTGGCAAAACTATCTCTACATAGATCATTAGATACCATCCGTCACGACATACGTTGAAAAACAGCCAACCCAGATGTTGCTTGTCTAGTGACTATTGGCATCATGTTAAAAGGGTCGTAAACGACCCTTTTGTTACCTGTCGCTCCAACGTAGAATTCTAACTTCATTACCCGCTTCGGGTTTTACTGGAATATTGAGTGATAAAAGCAGCGAAACAAGTGCCATTACCGCTCCAATGTAAAAGACGCTCGCCGGAGAGATAAGCCAAATTAAACCAAACGTGGCGGGGATGAACACGGCCGCAATATGGTTAATGGTAAAAGAAACTCCCGCTGTAGACGCCATGTCCGCAGGATCTGCAATTTTCTGAAAATAAGTTTTAATCGCCAAAGCCAAGGCAAAAAAGAGGTGGTCAACCACATAAAGCGCCGCCGCCCAATGTGCGTTTTGTACAAGACCGTACCCAACAAAAACAACAATCAACCCCGTATATTCAAACAGTAGCGCTTTACGCTCGCCGACTACACCAATGAACTTACCAATGCGTTTAGCAAACAAAAAGTTGAACAAATAGTTGATCAAAAACAGTAAGGTAATATCGGCCGCTGAATAGCCAAATTTCTCTACCATAAGGAAACCAGCGAAAACAGTGAAAATTTGCCTACGCGCACCACTCATGAAGGTCAAGGCGTAATACAGCCAATAACGTTTGCGTAGCACGAGCTTTTTATTTTGTGGCACTTCCGCTTTAAATTCAGGAAAGGCAAAGGCAATCATCAACACCAGCACAAAACCAGCACCGCCAGAAATGGCATAGACCCATTTAAAATCGAGCTGAAACACTTCTAACATTACCCACAAAGCACCGTAGGTGATCAGTGATGCAAGTGCTCCAACCGAAATGAGTTTGCCAAGCATTTCTGGCGCTTCATCTTTATTCAACCACTGCAAAGACAAGGATTGTTTAAGCGTTTCAAAGTAGTGGAACCCAGTCGACATCAATAATGTCGTGAGCAGTAACCCGGTTAAAGAAGGGAAAAAACCCGTCATCGCGGTTCCTAACGTCAACATACCCAATGAGATCAGGATAAATCGCTGCTCTCGAATGAACAGTAAAACGAATACGGCGGTGAAGGCTAAAAATCCGGGGATTTCTCGTACACTTTGTAATAAGCCAATGTCTGAACCATCGAAATTCGCTTTTTCAATCACGAAATTATTCAACAGTGCCATCCAACTAGAAAATGCAATCGGCACAATAATGGAGATAATCAATAGGAAATTTTGTGGCGTGCGCCAACCTTGAGAGACTTTAGGGTACATGAGAGATCCTTATCTATGTTTCAGCGCATCATATACTCAAGTCGCCTTAAAAGGCGAGAGCTCATCACAACAGGAAACAAGGTTAGGGATTAGCACTGCTAAATTACACCATTCGGGTATAAGATCGACCGAGACACAAATATTGGGATTTAACATGACGATTACGTTCGCAACGATTAATTTATTCAATTATTTAGCTCCGCCGAACGCATATTATCAGTTCGACAATATTTACACGCAAGCAGAGTGGCAGAAAAAAAAGCAATGGTTTAGCCAGAAGATCAAACAGCTGGATGCCGATATCATTGGCTTTCAAGAAGTTTTCAGTTTTGATGAACTGCGCAACCAGATGATGGATTTAGGCTACCCGTATGTGGCCTGTGTAGATGAACCTATCGTCAAAGATGGATACATCTATAGCCATCCGGTTGTAGTAATTGCCTCTCGCTATTCTCTGCGCCAAGTGAGCGCCGTACATGGCACGTTACCAAACCAAGCTGCCCCTTTTTGCTTTAATCGTACACCGTTACACGCTACGGTTTGCCTGCCAATGCTCGGGGATATCGATGTCTATATTGTGCATTTTAAATCTCAACGTCCGGCAGAATCGCCTGCGGCACCTCATCATCTGATCGATGAATGGCAACAAGAAACGCTAGGACGCTGGCTCTCTACTGTTCAGCGAGGCTTTGAAGCAAACCTGACTCACCAATATATCGTCAATACTCAAAAACAAACTGGGCGGCCTTGTGTGCTAATGGGCGATTTTAATAAACCGTTACATCACGAGGAGTTTCAAGGACTACTATCGCAGGCCTTATACCGCAGACCAGAAACACAACAACCGCTGGCTGGCTATGCGCTTTACGATGCTTGGGATCTGCATACCGAGAGTGTTGAGCAGCCTCGCAAAGCCACTCATTACGCCGGCTCCACGGGATCTGTACTCGACTATATTCTCCTTTCCGCAGACTTCGCGCCTTTTATCCAGCCAATGAAAAGCTATATCAGCCACTATACTGTGCTTGATCAACATCTGGTCAACCCGAGCTATGAGCTCGATAACTTTAGTACTGACCATGCACTGGTCGCGGTCACATTAAAAGTAAACACAGCACCGAGCTAATGGGCTTGTATGCTACGACTCTCGATGCAATAAATGCTGCCATTCACTGTGTCGATTTAAATAATGCACAACATAACTACAGACAGGTTTAATGGTGTAACCTTGCGCTTCAATTTGCGGTAATACACTCTCCATCATTATTTTTCCGTATCCTTTACCCTGAAGTTCATCCGGTACGCGAGTCGAAGTAATAAACAACACTTCATCCTGTTGTTGGTATGTCACAGTTGCGAATAGATTCCCCTCAAGATGTACTTTATATTGACAATTTTGTATATCATGTTGCACTTCATGAATCATGGTAACGTCCTAATTGATATATAAATCAAATAAAT
>NZ_NDIM01000058.1:0-10021 GCF_002241375.1 Vibrio sp. V19_P1S1T109
GTTGTATTGCGCCCTCGATAGCTGTTGTACGGCTTTTTGTCAGTTTTATTTGGGATAAAATAACCCCGGAAATTACCATCGTTCCACCTAAAAGATGGTAGTTTTGCACTGTTTCACCTAACAGGGTTGTGGCAAGCGAAACCGCCACCACAGGTAACAAATTCATAAACATCGCACTAGAGTCTGCACCAATTAAATCGATCGCTTTTACCCACATCCACGGAGCCAACAAGGATGCAGCGACGGAAGCGTAAGCGATTAGGGGCAGTGAGCCTTCCGTGGGTAGGAGATGTTCACTGGTCAACCATAATGGTGTCAGCATTAAGACAGCAAACAACCCTTGCATATAAATAAGCGTCCAATTGCTTAGCGGCATTTTCCACCGTTTAAGTAACACACAATAAAGTGCGTAAACGGTTGCAGCCACCACCATTAATGCATCGCCATGTGTAATATCTTGATGCAAGAAGAAGCTCATATCGCCTTGACCTAGCATAAAAGCAAGCCCTGCGAGAGAGAGGACTCCTCCGACAACACTCAAAGCTGAAATGCGCTTGCGGAGCAGGGGAACACTAATGAATACACTGAGCAGTGGTACCAGCGAAGTGATCAACGACATATTTGATGCAGTAGTCGTTAGCCCTGCGTAATAGCCAAGAGACTGATTCAGTACCATGCCTAACATGGCTAAAAAAGCCAGTTTAGTTAAATGGGGCTTGATGATTACCCACTGGCGGATCACGGTGGGTAAGCAAAAGGGGGTTAGCAACAGCATCGCGACAAACCAGCGATAAAAACTCATCGCACTTGGTTCAATGGTTTCTGCGGCGAGCTTGTTGATGATAGAGTTACCACCCCAAATTAGAACCGTGAATAGTGGAAGAAGATATACCATGTGAGCCTCGTCGCAAATTGTGCTTTGGAGTATAGTGTGGCAGGTCTCTATAATTATATATATCTCCAAAACGACATTGCGAGCGATAGGAAGACAAGTTTGAAAAAAGCGCCCAGAAATCTTCACCCTTCACTATCGATTGACAGTGCGCCATCGGATGTCTTTATGAATTTCGATGCGTTTTTGTCAAACACAGAAACGCGAACTCATAGCCATCCATGGGGACAAGTGCAGCTAATTTCCGGCGGGATTTTGGAAATGGAAGCGCAAGAAACGCGATTTCTCGCTCCGCCTCATCTCGCGATTTGGGTTCCTGCGGGGGTGAAACACTGCAGCTATAATCGTAAGCCAATTGAATATTGTTCGCTCAATATTGATCGGGCTCTCACCCATGGTTTTCCCAGGCACACCAGTTTGATAAAAGTGACGCCCATCGTTTCTGCCATCATTGAGGATTTTCGATCGCGTGAAATCAGTGTGGCTCAAAACGCGCAAGATAAACGTTTAGTTCAAGTATTGCTCGACCAATTGGCAACGCAAGAAACGCAGCATCATTTTTTGCCTTCCACTAATCACAAATATTTAGCCCCGATTTTAGCGGCGGTAGAAGAAAACCCGACCGATGATACGACATTGGCTTTGTGGGCTGAAAAAGTACATACCACAGAGCGAACATTAGCGCGGCATTGCCAAACGGAACTAGGGATGAGTTTTACCGAATGGCGATTAAGAGTACGCTATCTCTATTCCATGGATTTACTGCGCACAGGGCATTCAGTGAAAGAGGTAGCATTAACTCTTGGCTACAACCAAGCCAGTCCTTTTATTACCATGTTTAAAAAATACTCCGGCCAAACGCCGGAACAGTATAAAAATCGCTTGTTATAATATTGCTTAAGCGTATGTAGGCACTTCATCCTGATCAAACTATAAAGAAGTGCCTTAGACTTAATTTGGTAATTTTTTACAACGTCTATTATTCATGAATCCATGACATAGGGGGTTGGGTGTTTTATCGTTTTAGCGGCACACGTAGTCCAAAGCGCCAACAATGGCGGCGACTTGTGCGTCATTACACTCTTGCGCTGTGACTTTTGGGCTATCTGGGTACACTTCGGTGGTGGTGCCGAAGTAGCAATTTGTGATGCCACCGCATAACCCTAACGCTTTCATGGGGTAGTTGATCACCCCTTCTTGAGTGATGGGAGAGCCGATGATCTCGCCTTTACTGTCGGCTGGTGCAATGTGCGTGACTTTGCGTACCGATTCAATAATGGCTGCTTGGAATTCTGGCTGCGGATTTTCCGTATCGCCGACAGTATAAAACCCATCGGGAATTGTATCGGCTTCATATCCAATGCCATCGCGCGCTGCTAGTGCAGGGCGAAACTCGCTTTCATCACTGTCTGTAGTTTCATGTAAATCAATATGCACCAACACGTCACCTAAGCTTGCGACCCAGCGCATTAAGCTTGCCGACTCTTCGGCTGGGCTATTGGCGTAAAATGAGCGATTAGGGTCAAGCGCTGATGGGTTCCAACGATTGATCGTTTCATAGCCCCAAGGGCTTACGCACGGGGCAACGGCAATGTTGAAATGAGATTGATACTGCTGTGCTTGAGTCGCTAAAAACTGCAACGCGCCGTGCACTCCGCTGGTTTCGTAACCGTGTACGCCACCTGTGATCAACACCGTTGGTTTGTCAGGGTTCCATGAGCGACTTTTTAAGGCAAATAATGGGTAGCGATCTTTGTCTATTGATAGTGCACCGTATTGCTCTACCTCAAAATCCGTTGCCAAAGCGTTAATCTTCGGCACGACTTCTTGCTGATATTCTCGTTTAATCGTCGTTTGCGCGAGCCACGCTTCGCGTTCTGCTGCTTGCCAAGGTGTGCCTGGCGTACCGATAGGATAAGTATAAACAGAGTACATGAGGGTTCCTTTCTGACTAGTTGCCCACAGAGTAAGAGGTGTGAGTGTCAAGAGCAATCAAAAATACCAAGCTGGATTTACCACAGCCCGTTAACAGGGTTCATTACCTCAACCTGTTTTTGGGGCAATGCAGGTTTGTTAGAGCAAGGAAATAGTCCAACTCTGGCCTGATAACTGAGGTAAATCATTGGCTAAACCGAACGGTCACATCTAAACTGCAACCAGACCAATGCAATTGAGTGAGAACACGATTGGAGAATAGTTTCCCCCTTTCTGAACTAATGATTTCGCTAACGACCGCCTTAGACATGACGGAAGGCCAACCACCGGAGCACTGCATTCGTTGTTGCTGGGTTGGTATGCATATTGGCATGCAATTAGAGCTCGATCAGGCTGAGCTGCATGATCTGTTTTTTACCTTGCTATTGAAAGATGCGGGCTGCAGTAGCAACGCCGCGCGAATTTGCGAGTTGTATGCCACTGATGATCTCGCTTTCAAACGGCGTTATAAAACCGTCGGAACCAGTCTATCGAGTGTGATTAACTTTATCGTCAAAAATACCGGTTCAGAGCAGAGCTGGGCAGAACGTATTTTAACTACCATCGACATTTTGAAAAATGGTAATGATTATGCACAAGAGCTTATTCAAACTCGTTGTACTCGTGGGGCTGATGTGGCGCGAGAGTTGCGATTTAGCGAAGTCGTCGCGCAGGGGATCCACTCACTGGATGAACATTGGAATGGTCAAGGGCGTCCTCAACAGCTAAAAGGTGAAGCCATCCCCCTTTTCTCGCGGATTGCGTTATTAGCTCAAGTGTTTGACGTTTTTCAAATGGAACATGATTTGGACGAAGCAATACGCGAGGTTACAGAGCGTAGTGGTGTATGGTTTGACCCACAATTGGTTGAGATTATTGAGCAGTTGGTGGATAACCCGCACTTTGTGGCTAGCCTCAAAGCCCCTGATATCAGCCAACGAGTGATGCATTTACCACCGGCACAAGCGCATCAGCCTTTGGATGAAGCGTATTTAGACTGTATCGTCACGGCATTTGGCAAGATTGTTGATGCAAAAAGCCCCTATACCGCAGGGCACAGTGAACGAGTGGCTGTGTATACTGATTTAATCGCACGACAATTAGCCATTTCGGAAACTGATCGATCTTGGTTGAGACGCGCGGCATTACTGCACGACATTGGTAAGTTAGGGGTCAGTAATGCCATTTTAGATAAACCCGGTAAGTTAGACGATATGGAGTGGAAAGCCGTTCAGGCGCATGCCGCGTTTACTGAACAAATCTTGCGGAAATTATCGCCCTTTAAGACGTTGGCACGTATGGCAGGGGCGCATCATGAGAAACTCGATGGTACTGGCTATCCGCGTGGTGTAAACGGTGATGAGATCAGCGTGATGACTCGAATCATCACGACGGCCGATATTTTTGATGCTCTCAGCGCGGAACGTCCTTATCGCTCCGCGATGCCAATTGATAAAGCACTTTTGATCATGCAAGAGAATCTACATACTGCCATTGATCCTGACTGCTTCGCCGCGTTACAGAGCGCTCTGGCTCAATTGCCAGCCGAATATACTCAGTCACTGAGCTAGTGTTCTTTACTGCTTTACTGCTTTACTGCTTTGCTACTTGAAGCGTCAGCACTGTTGGTGGGATTCTTATCGCTGTGTTTCCCTTCATCAGCGCTTGGTGTTACATTTTGTCACGCTTTGAATAATGAAAATGAATAAGAGAGAATTTGCATGGCAGGCGCGAGCTTACTTACCCTTCTTGATGATATTGCAACCGTGCTCGATGATGTGGCGTTGATGTCAAAAATGGCCGCGAAAAAAACGGCAGGCGTATTGGGGGATGACTTGGCGCTCAATGCTCAGCAGGTGTCTGGTGTTGCCGCTGAACGAGAGATCCCAGTGGTATGGGCAGTGGCTAAAGGCTCATTTCGCAACAAATTAATTTTGGTTCCCGCTGCCTTGCTGATGAGCTCATTAGCCCCTTGGTTGATAATGCCGCTCTTGTTAGTCGGTGGACTTTTTCTCTGCTTTGAAGGGGCAGAAAAAATCTTAGAAAAAGTGTTTCATACCAGTCATCACAGCACCGCTGACGCGGATGAGCGCATGCTCACTGACGTATCGATTGATGACTATGAAAAACGTAAAGTCGCTGGGGCGATTCGGACCGATTTTATTTTATCGGCCGAGATCATCGTGATTGCGTTGGGGACAGTGCAAGGCCATAGCATGGTGACACAAATTTTGGTGGTGAGTTTGATTGCAGTGGTCATGACCATCGGCGTTTATGGTTTGGTGGCAGGCATTGTGAAATTGGACGATTTAGGTTTCTACCTAGAGCGCACTTCAGATGGCGCAGGGCTGCGTGCTCGCTTTGGTAAAGGGTTGATCAGTTTCGCGCCTAAGCTCATGAAAGCATTAACTGTAGTGGGTACCGCCGCGATGTTTTTAGTGGGCGGTGGCATTGTGGTGCACAACATCCCTTTTATTCACCACGTGCTTGAACCTGTGATTGTAGCCGTTGCTGAACTCTCTTTATTAGCAGTAGTGATGCCAACCTTGCTTAATGGTTTCGTTGGTTTACTCGCCGGGCTGGCTGTGGTTGCAGTGTGGGGGATGGTGAGTAAATTGAAATCGTCCCATTAATTTTTTTTATGGTGATGATAACCATATTGAATGGTGATTTGCCCGCAGACGAATAGACTAGCGCTTTTCGTTTTTGGCAGTTCCCATTATGCAGTGTGCGTTTTTTGATCAACAGCTGTGCCGTTCTTGTACTCATTGCGCGGTTTCTTATTCAGAGCAGGTGAAGCGCAAAGATTTGGCACTAAAAGCGCTGTTTTCAACGCAGATGCCACAGCAGTGGCTAGAACCTGTCATAAGTGAAGAGACGGGTTTTCGTAACAAAGCGAAAATGGTGGCTCTTGGCGCGGCTCATGCACCGATTTTGGGTGTTGAATCCATGGTTGATGGGCTATCAACGCCCGTGTCGTTAGTGCAATGTGCTCTCTACCCACAAGAGACACAAGCGCTATTAACTTATCTACAAGATTGGATCCGTAGCTCGGGCATTCCTCCCTATAATAAAGCCAAGAAGAAAGGCGAACTCAAATACATATTGCTCACACGCAGCGAATATTCAGGTGAGTTTATGCTGCGTTTCGTACTGAGAAGCCGCGAAGCTTTAGGCCGAGTTGAGCAAAACCTCGCGCGGCTTCAGGCGCAGTTTCCAACCATTCGCGTCGTCTCAGTTAACCTTCAACCCATCCACATGGCGCGCCTAGAAGGTGAAGAAGAGATTTTTTTAACCGAGTGTGAGTATTTGATTGAGCAGTTTAATCAGGTGCCTATGGTTATCCGCCCGAAAAGTTTTTTCCAAACCAACCCGCATGTAGCGAAGCAGTTGTACGCGGCGGCGCGTGATTGGGTGAGAGAGATAAACCCAAGTCATATGTGGGATCTGTTTTGTGGCGTGGGCGGTTTTGCCCTACATTGTGCCAGTCCAACTACGGCAGTCACAGGAATTGAAATTGAACCAGAAGCGATCGCCAGTGCTAAACGCTCTGCCAAGACGATGGGCATTATCAATTTAGACTTTGCTGCGCTGGATTCTGCCCAATTCTCACAGGCTCAATCAATCGCGCCAGAGCTGGTGCTAGTCAACCCTCCGCGTCGTGGTTTAGGAGCTGAATTAGTTGAGCGATTGGTGGCTTTATCACCCAAACACATCATTTACTCAAGCTGTAACCCGCAAACGCTAATCACTGATATGCAAGGTATGGTGGGCTACTTACCCAAAAAACTGCAATGGTTTGATATGTTTCCACATACCGATCATAGCGAAGTGATGGTGCTATTAGAGCGTCAGCCTAAGCCGAGATAAGCGCTGTGTGGTGCAAAAATGATAAAGAGAGGGAAGCCGCGGCTTCCCTTTTTGATGCATTAATGGGCTATTTTACTGCCCACGCGACCGTTTCGCCGGCGCGGATCGGCACCACAATATCTGAGCCAAATGGCATACTTTCAGCAACTGGCCACTCTTCTTTGACCAAAGTAACGGTGTCGTTATTACGGGGTAGGCCGTAAAAATCAGGGCCATTGTGACTGGCAAACGCTTCAAGGTTGCCAATTTTACCAACTTGCTCAAACACCTCTGCGTATAACTCTAAGGCTGCGTGCGCTGTGTACGATCCAGCGCAGCCGCAAGCGGCTTCTTTTTTGCCTTTGGCATGAGGCGCAGAATCAGTACCCAAGAAAAATTTCTTATTGCCCGATGTCGCTGCCTGAATCAGCGCAAGCTGGTGGGTGTTGCGCTTAAGGATTGGCAAACAGTAAAAATGAGGACGAATGCCACCAGCAAGCATGTGATTGCGGTTATAAAGTAGATGATGCGCCGTGATCGTTGCCGCTACATTCTGGTTCGCATTTTTTACAAACTCGGCAGCATCGGCGGTGGTGATGTGTTCTAACACTATTTTCAGATTTGGGAAATCATTAACAATAGGAGCAAGCACTGTATCGAGGAAGGCTTTTTCTCGGTCAAAAATATCCACATCGTGAGCAGTTACTTCGCCATGAATCAGCAGCAGCATGCCAACCTCTTGCATCGCTTCTAATACTGGGTAAATATTTTGAGCGCAGGTTACGCCAGAATCTGAATTGGTGGTCGCCCCAGCCGGATAAAGTTTGGCTGCCACGACAGCGCCAGAAGCTTTGGCTTTGCGGATCTCATCAGGTGTCGTGTTATCGGTGAGATAAAGCGCCATGAGTGGCTTGAAAGAATCACGTGGTTTTTGCGCCATGATGCGCTGTTGGTACGCTAATGCTAATTCTGTGGTGGTGATCGGCGGGACCGTATTGGGCATGATCAGTGCGCGGCCGTTGTAGCGACTGATGTCTCGTACTGTATCGGCCAGCACATCACCATCACGTAAGTGAACATGCCAGTCGTCTGGACGAGTAATCGTTAATGTTTTCATTGGTTGCTCCCACCGGAAAATAAATTGATTGGAGCTTAAACGGGCTTCACTTTTAATGTTCGCGCAATCGCTTACGTTTAAGCGACAGGATGATAGAGGAAACAGGGGTGAATTTCATCCTTTTATTTTCCATAGGGTTAGCCAGCTTTGGCGATTTCCATTATCATCGCGTTATAAAAATACCTTCAAAAAAGCATAAGGATAGGCCATGTCGTCAGCTCAACTCTCACAAATTAACGTCTACCCAGTCAAATCGATAGGTGGCCTCTCGCAGTCCACCGCTTGGGTTGAAAAACAGGGGCTGGCTTTTGATCGGCGCTTTATGATCGCGTTAGCTGATGGTTCAATGGTCACTGCACGTAAGTATCCAAATATGGTTAAGGTCAATTCAATACTGGTTGCGGATGGTTTGATCTTCACGGCGGTGAACCAATCTCCATTAAAACTGCGTTATGCAGATTTCAAAATGCAACCTTCCTCAGCGCAAGTGTGGGATGACAACTTTACCGCTTACACCACAACCGATGAAGCGGATGATTGGTTTAGCCAAGTGTTAGGCCAGCGTGTTGAGTTGCTGTTTACCGGAGAACAATCAAACCGAATGCGTGAAAAAGTGGGTCACAATGTCAGTTTTGCTGATGGCTATCCAGTGCTGGTCATCAGCCAAGCTTCACTTGATGAACTTAATCGCCGCAGCCCTGAAGTGCACAGCATGGATCAATTTCGTACCAATCTAGTGGTACGAACCGATGAGCCTTTCGCTGAAGACAGCTGGAAACGGATCCGAATTGGTGAGGTAGAATTTGAAGCGGTAAAACCTTGCGAACGCTGTATTCTCACTACTGTTGATGTGAATAAAGGGGCTTTTCGTCCAACCAAAGAGCCGCTAAGAACCTTGTCACAATTTCGCGCTAACGAAAGAGGTGGGGTGTTTTTTGGGCAAAATTTAGTCGCAAAAAATGAGGGGATGATTCGAGTTGGCGACAGCGTTGAGGTGCTTGAGTACAAAGAGAAAGAGTTTTATCGAGATTTGGGCATGAGTCACCATGTGATGACCTGTGTTGAGCGTGAAGCGATTGCGCGTGATTTTGTCACGTTCTGGCTAGAGCCGAAAAAGGGTGAAATGCCAAATTATCAACCTGGGCAGCACCTACCAATCGAAGTTGTGATCGATGGCGAGAACGTGGCGCGCCGCTATACTTTGTCATCTAGCCCATCGCGCCCGGGTCGGTTAGCGATTTCAGTCAAACGTATTGATGGAGGTAGAGTTTCTAACTGGTTGCTTGATCACTTGCAGGTAGGAAGTACATTGACCACGCAATCACCGGATGGCTCGTTTCATCTGTCGACTCAGCACCAACAACCGTTGTTACTGTTGTCGGCTGGAAGTGGCGTGACGCCTATGTTATCGATGTTGCGCTATCTTGCCGATAATCAACAAATTCAAGATGTGGTTTTTTATCATCAATGCCGCAGCGTTGAGGATATTCCTTGCCGTGTTGAACTTGAAGCGCTTAAGCAGCGACATCCGGGGTTGAAAGTCTTCATTTCTCTGACTCAAGCTCCAGTAGATTGGTTTGGCCTGAAAGGTCGGCTCTCTTTATCCCATCTTAAGCAAATCCAACATGTGACTGCTCGCCAAGTGTTTGTGTGTGGGCCTGATGGTTTTATGCAGAAAGCAAAAAGCTTATTGTTGAAAAAAGGGCTTGCGGAAGAATCTTACCACCAAGAAGCATTTGGTGTGGCGCACACCGTCGCAGCTGAGCTGAAAACGTTACAACTGAGCGTCAATGGCCATGTATTTGAGGGTAATAACCAAACGACCTTATTAGATCAAGCCGAAGCCGCTGGCCTTGCGATTGCCAACAGTTGCCGAGCAGGGTTTTGTGGCGCGTGCAAGGTGACTGTGCAGTCGGGCAAAGTGCATCAACCTGACGTGCCAGCACTGCCTGAGCATGAACGTCATCTTGGTTTCGCTTTAGCGTGTTGTTGTATTCCTGAAACCGATATTGAGGTTGTAAACTAGTTTTCGCCTCACGCTGTTGCACTACAGTGACTTTGTCCAATAAAAATGCCTCTTGGGTCAGTGTTGACCGCAAGAGGCGTGACGTTGCCTAGTGATTTTTATTCGAAACCGTTTCAGTCTCTTGAAAGTGACTCTCTTAAAGCTAGTTGGCAAAATGCAGAAA
>NZ_NDIM01000236.1:0-32789 GCF_002241375.1 Vibrio sp. V19_P1S1T109
GAAGTTAAGTCTGTAAATACTCTTATCACTAAGGGTAAGACCAAACGTCAAGGTCTACGCCAAGGTCGCCGCAGCGACGTTAAAAAAGCGTATGTGACTTTGAAAGAAGGTCAAGATCTTGACTTTGTTGGCGGCGCGGAATAACAGGAGTAGTTGAATAATGGCTATTGTTAAATGTAAGCCGACTTCCCCTGGTCGTCGTCACGTCGTTAAAGTTGTTAACGCTGACCTACACAAGGGTAAGCCATACGCACCTCTTCTAGAGAAAAACTCTAAGAATGGTGGTCGTAACAACAACGGTCGTATCACAGTACGTCATATCGGTGGTGGTCATAAGCAACACTATCGTTTGGTTGACTTCAAACGTACTAAAGATGGCATCCCAGCGAAAGTTGAGCGTCTAGAATACGATCCAAACCGTAGCGCAAATATCGCTCTAGTTCTGTACGCAGACGGCGAGCGTCGTTACATTATCGCACCTAAAGGTGTTCAAGCTGGTGATACAATCCAGTCTGGTGTTGATGCGCCAATTAAAGCAGGTAACACTCTGCCAATGCGCAACATCCCAGTGGGTTCTACTATTCACTGTGTTGAACTTAAGCCTGGTAAAGGTGCACAGCTAGCTCGTTCGGCTGGTGCATATGCTCAACTTGTCGCTCGCGACGGTACTTATGCAACTATCCGCCTACGTTCTGGTGAAATGCGCAAAGTACTTTCTGAAGGCCGTGCAACAATCGGTGAAGTTGGTAACTCTGAGCACATGCTACGTGAACTAGGTAAAGCTGGTGCTTCACGCTGGCGCGGCGTACGTCCAACTGTACGTGGTGTAGTAATGAACCCGGTTGACCACCCACACGGTGGTGGTGAAGGCCGCACATCTGGTGGTCGTCACCCAGTATCTCCTTGGGGTATGCCTACTAAGGGCTTCAAGACTCGTAGCAACAAACGCACCGACAAGTACATCGTACGTCGTCGTAATAAGTAATCTATATAAGAGGATAAGCCATGCCACGTTCTCTCAAGAAAGGTCCATTTATTGACCTACACTTGCTGAAGAAGGTAGAGAAAGCGGTGGAAAGCGGAGACAAAAAGCCTATTAAGACTTGGTCCCGTCGTTCAATGATCATTCCATCAATGATTGGTTTGACCATCGCTGTCCATAATGGTCGTCAGCACGTTCCAGTATTTGTCACTGATGAAATGATCGGTCACAAACTGGGCGAATTCGCACCAACTCGTACTTACCGTGGTCACGCTGCGGATAAGAAAGCTAAGAAGCGCTAAGGAGTAAATGATGGAAGCTATTGCTAAACATAACTTTGCTCGCATTTCTCCTCAGAAAGCTCGCTTAGTTGCAGATCTAATCCGTGGTAAATCTGTGGATCAGGCTCTTGAAATCCTAACTTTCAGCAACAAAAAAGCGGCTGTATTAGTTAAGAAAGTTCTAGAGTCAGCTATCGCTAACGCAGAACACAACGAAGGTGCAGATATCGACGATCTTAATGTCGCTAAAATCTTCGTAGATGAGGGCCCGGTCATGAAGCGTATTATGCCTCGTGCAAAAGGCCGTGCGGATCGTATCTTGAAGCGTTCAAGCCACATCACTGTTGTTGTAGCAGACCGCTAAGAGACTAGGAGAGTAAGCAATGGGTCAGAAAGTACATCCTAATGGTATTCGTCTTGGCATCGTTAAGCCTTGGAATGCTACATGGTTTGCTAACACCAAAGATTTCGCTGACAACCTAGACGGCGACTTCAAGGTACGTCAGTTCCTTACTAAGGAACTTTCAAAAGCGTCTCTATCACGCATCGTTATCGAGCGTCCTGCTAAGAGCATTCGTGTGACTATCCACACTGCTCGCCCAGGCGTTGTTATCGGTAAGAAAGGTGAAGACGTTGAGAAGCTACGCGCAGCTGTAGCTAAAATTGCAGGTGTACCAGCGCAAATTAACATCGCTGAAGTACGTAAGCCTGAGCTAGACGGCCAATTAGTGGCTGATAGCATCGCGTCTCAACTAGAGCGTCGCGTTATGTTCCGTCGTGCTATGAAGCGTGCGGTACAAAATGCTATGCGTCTAGGCGCTAAAGGTATCAAAGTGGAAGTAAGCGGTCGTCTTGGCGGCGCTGAAATTGCACGTTCTGAGTGGTACCGTGAAGGCCGTGTGCCTCTACACACTCTACGTGCTGACATTGATTACGCAACTTCTTCGGCTCACACTCAATACGGTGTGATCGGCGTTAAAGTTTGGATCTTCAAGGGTGAAATCCTTGGTGGTATGCCAGCTGCAAACGCTGTTGAGCCAAAGGCTGACAAGCCTAAGAAGCAGCGTAAAGGCCGTAAGTAAGGAGTCGACTGATGCTACAACCTAAACGCACTAAGTTCCGTAAGGTTCATACTGGTCGCAACCGCGGTCTAGCTAAAGGTACTGACGTAAGCTTCGGTACATTTGGTCTTAAAGCCGTTGGACGTGGTCGTCTAACTGCTCGTCAGATCGAAGCGGCACGTCGTGCAATGACACGTCACGTTAAGCGTCAAGGTAAAATCTGGATCCGTGTGTTCCCAGATAAGCCAATCACTGAAAAACCACTAGAAGTTCGTCAAGGTAAGGGTAAAGGTAACGTTGAGTACTGGGTAGCCCAAATCCAACCTGGTAAGGTTATGTACGAAATGGACGGTGTACCTGAAGAATTGGCACGTGAAGCGTTCCGCCTAGCGGCTCGTAAACTGCCATTCAAAACTACATTCGTAATTAAACAGGTGATGTGATGAAAGCACTAGATCTACGCGCAAAAAGCGCTGAAGAGCTTAACGCTGAGCTACTGAATTTGCTACGTGAACAGTTCAACTTGCGCATGCAAGCTGCAACTGGTCAACTACAGCAAACTCATACTTTGAAAGCTGTACGCCGTGATATCGCACGCGTTAAAACTGTTTTGACTGAGAAGGCAGGCGAATAATGAGCGACAAAATTCGTACTCAACTAGGTCGTGTTATTAGTGACAAGATGGATAAATCTATCACTGTTGCTATCGAGCGCATGGTGAAACACCCAATTTACGGTAAATTCGTAAAGCGTACGACTAAAGTACACGCACATGACGAAAACAACGAGTGTGGCCTAGGCGATACCGTTGAGATTCGTGAGTGTCGTCCTCTGTCTAAGACTAAGTCTTGGACATTGGTTAAAGTTATAGAAAAAGCGAAGATGTAATCATCGTTATTCTATGATTTTAAACGGCTCCAAAGTTTTTTTGGAGCCGTTTATTTTTTGTCTACCCAATCTTAGGAAAGGGTGGTACAATTCGCGTCCCTTTTAAAGAGGCAGCCCGACCCGAGAGGGTCTAGTTTTAATATTTAGCGGAGCACTAACAATGATCCAAATGCAAAGTACACTTGATGCAGCTGATAACTCAGGCGCGCGCAAGGTAATGTGTATTAAGGTTCTGGGTGGCTCTCACCGCCGTTATGCACATATCGGTGACATCATCAAAGTTACAGTGAAGGAAGCAATTCCTCGCGGTAAAGTTAAAAAAGGTGATGTACTGAAGGCGGTGGTAGTTCGCACCCGTAAAGGCGTACGTCGTCCAGACGGTTCTGTCATTCGCTTCGACCGTAATGCTTGCGTATTGTTGAACAATAATACAGAGCAACCTATCGGTACACGTATCTTTGGTCCAGTGACTCGTGAACTTCGCAATGCGAAATTTATGAAAATCGTGTCACTAGCACCTGAAGTTCTGTAAGGAGCGGCACACATGGCAGCTAAAATCCGTCGTAATGACGAAGTAATCGTTCTTGCTGGTAAAGATAAAGGCAAGAAAGGTAAAGTAACTAAGGTTCTCGTAACTGGTAAAGTTATCGTTGAAGGTATCAACCTTGTTAAGAAACACCAAAAGCCGGTTCCGGCTCTAGGTCAACAAGGTGGCATCGTTGAACAAGAAGCAGCTATTGATGCTTCTAACGTTGCAATCTTTAACGCAGCAACTGGTAAAGCGGACCGTATCGGTTTCCGTTTTGAAGACGGCAAAAAAGTTCGTTTCTTCAAATCTAACGGTGAAATCGTTTCTAACTAATTAGAAGTAATTTGGAGTTCTACTATGGCGAAACTGCATGATTACTACAAGTCGTCTGTAGTGACTGAACTGACCAAACAGTTCGGTTACACAAGCGTCATGCAAGTCCCTAGGATTGATAAAATCACCCTAAACATGGGCGTTGGTGAAGCTATCAACGATAAGAAACTATTAGAAAATGCAGCAGCTGATATGGCTACGATCTCTGGTCAAAAACCACTGATCACTAAAGCTCGTAAATCTGTTGCAGGTTTCAAAATTCGTGAAGGCTACCCAATTGGTTGTAAAGTAACCTTGCGTGGCGAACGTATGTGGGATTTTTTAGAGCGTTTAATCTCTATTGCACTTCCACGTGTACGTGACTTCCGTGGTGTTAGCGCTAAGTCTTTTGACGGACGCGGTAACTACAGCATGGGCGTTCGCGAGCAAATCATCTTCCCAGAAATCGACTACGATAAAGTCGATCGTGTACGCGGTCTTGATATCACTATCACGACTTCTGCTGGTACCGATGAGGAAGGCCGTGCTCTGCTGGCTGCCTTTAACTTCCCATTCCGTAAGTAAGGTGAAGGGTTACTGTTATGGCTAAACAATCAATGAAAGCACGTGAAGTAAAACGTGCAAAGCTAGTAGCTAAGTTCGCAGAAAAGCGTGCAATGCTAAAAGCTACCATCAGCGATGTAAACGCATCTGAAGAAGATCGTTGGAACGCAGTTCTTAAACTGCAAGCTCTTCCACGTGATTCAAGTGCTTCACGTCAGCGCAACCGTTGCAACCAAACTGGTCGTCCACACGGTTTCCTACGTAAGTTCGGTCTAAGCCGCATCAAAGTTCGCGAAGCTTGCATGAAAGGCGAGATTCCTGGACTTCGTAAGGCTAGCTGGTAATTGCCACTTAATCATTTGGAGTAAATCTTATGAGCATGCAAGATCCGATTTCGGATATGCTGACCCGCATTCGTAACGGTCAGGCAGCAAATAAAGTTGCTGTAAAAATGCCTTCTTCAAAGCTTAAAGTTGCAATTGCTGCACTGCTAAAAGCTGAAGGTTATATCGCAGATTTCGCTGTTGAAGGCGAAGTAAAACCTGAGCTAGAAGTTACTCTTAAGTACTTCCAAGCTAAACCAGTAATCGAGCAAATCCAACGTGTTTCACGTCCTGGTCTACGCGTTTATAAGAAAAAAGACGCGTTACCAACAGTGATGGGCGGTATGGGTGTTGCTGTGGTGTCCACTTCCAAGGGTCTGATGTCTGACCGTGCTGCTCGCAAAGCAGGTCTTGGCGGTGAAATCATTTGCTACGTAGCGTAAGGAGTAGGATATGTCTCGTGTTGCTAAAGCACCTGTCGCTATTCCAGCTGGCGTAGAGGTGAAACTAAACGGCCAAGAAATCACTGTAAAAGGTGGTAAAGGTGAGCTGACTCGCGTCCTGAATAAAGGCGTAGTTATTGCACAGGAAGAAAACAACCTTACTTTCGGTCCTCGTGAAGGTGTTGCTAACGCTTGGGCACAAGCAGGTACTGCTCGTGCACTAGTAAACAACATGGTTGTTGGTGTTACTGCAGGCTTTACTAAGAAGCTTGTTCTTAAAGGTGTTGGTTACCGTGCTGCTATTAAAGGCAACTCAGTAAGTCTTACTTTAGGCTTCTCACACCCTGTAGAGCATGAACTACCAGCGGGTATCAATGCTGAATGTCCTAGCCAAACTGAAATTGTCCTAACTGGTTGCGATAAGCAAGTAGTGGGTCAAGTTGCGGCTGACATCCGTTCTTACCGTGAGCCAGAACCTTATAAAGGTAAAGGCGTCCGTTACGCAGATGAAAATGTGCGTAGTAAAGAAGCTAAGAAGAAGTAAGGTAACACTATGGATAAGAAAGCATCTCGCATCCGTCGTGCTACACGCGCACGTCGTAAGATTGCTGAACTGGGTGCAACTCGCCTAGTAGTACACCGTACTCCTCGTCACGTGTACGCTCAGGTTATCGCATCAAACGGCTCTGAGGTTATCGCAGCAGCTTCTACTGTAGAAAAAGCGATCCGTGAGCTAGTTAAGAACACCGGTAACGTAGACGCAGCTAAAGCGGTAGGTAAAGCTATTGCAGAACGCGCTCTTGAAAAAGGCGTATCAGCTGTTGCGTTTGATCGTTCTGGTTTCCAATACCACGGTCGAGTAGCGGCGCTAGCAGAATCTGCTCGCGAAGCTGGTCTGAAATTCTAAGGTAGGGTTGGAAGATGGCTAAAGAACAACAACAAGCTAGTGATTTGCAAGAAAAATTAATCGCAGTTAACCGTGTTTCTAAAACGGTTAAAGGTGGTCGAATCATGAGCTTTACTGCACTAACTGTAGTTGGTGACGGTAATGGTCGCGTAGGTTTCGGATACGGCAAAGCTCGTGAAGTACCTGCAGCGATTCAAAAAGCAATGGAAAAAGCGCGTCGTAACATGGTTACTATCGCTCTTAACGAAGGCACTCTTCACCACGCGGTGAAAGGTCGTCACTCGGGCTCTAAAGTTTACATGCAGCCAGCTGCAGAAGGTACAGGTGTTATCGCCGGTGGTGCGATGCGTGCTGTACTAGAAGTTGCCGGTGTACATAACGTACTTGCGAAAGCGTACGGTTCTACTAACCCAATCAACGTTGTTCGTGCAACAGTTGCTGGTCTAGTAGATGTGAAGTCACCAGAAATGGTTGCAGCTAAACGTGGTCTCACTGTTGAAGCGATTTCGGAGTAAGCACCATGGCAACTATTAAAGTAACTCAAACTAAAAGCTCAATTGGTCGTCTACCAAAGCACAAAGCTACTTTGCGTGGTCTAGGCCTTCGTCGTATCAACCATACAGTAGAACTTGAAGATACACCGTGTGTACGCGGTATGATCAACAAGGTTTACTACATGGTTAAAGTTGAGGAGTAATCAGAATGCGTTTGAATACTCTATCACCGGCTGCTGGTTCTAAGCACGCTCCTAAGCGTCTAGGCCGTGGTATCGGTTCTGGCCTTGGTAAAACAGGTGGCCGCGGTCACAAAGGTCAAAAGTCACGTTCTGGCGGTACAGTTCGTCCAGGTTTTGAAGGCGGTCAAATGCCTCTAAAACAACGTCTACCTAAATTTGGTTTCACTTCTCGTAAGAGCCTAGTGTCTGCTGAAATTCGTCTAGCTGAGCTAGCGAAAGTTATGGGTGACGTGGTCGATCTAAACAGCTTGAAAGCAGCTAACCTAATCACTAAGAACATCGAAAATGTTAAAGTTGTTCTTTCTGGTGAGATTAGCAAAGCAGTGACTGTGAAAGGTCTTCGCGTGACTAAAGGCGCTAAAGCTGCAATCGAAGCTGCAGGCGGTAAAATCGAGGAATAATCTCGAGGAACGAGGTACAGATGGCTAAGAAACCAGGACAAGATTTTCGTAGTGCTCAGAGCGGCTTAAGTGAGCTAAAGTCGCGCTTATTATTCGTAATTGGTGCACTTTTAGTATTCCGAGCCGGTTCTTTTGTGCCGATTCCTGGTATTGACGCAGCTGTACTTGCCGATTTGTTCGAACAGCAAAAAGGTACCATCGTTGAAATGTTTAACATGTTCTCCGGTGGTGCTCTTTCGCGTGCATCTATCTTAGCATTGGGCATCATGCCGTATATTTCGGCGTCAATTGTTGTCCAATTGCTAACTGTAGTTCATCCAGCGTTAGCCGAACTCAAGAAAGAGGGTGAGGCAGGGCGTCGTAAGATTAGCCAATATACGCGTTATGGCACGCTTGTACTTGCAATATTCCAAGCTATTGGTATCGCAACAGGCTTACCAAACATGGTCAACAATCTGGTTGTTATCGACCAAACCATGTTTACCCTGATTGCTACCGTGAGTTTAGTAACTGGCACCATGTTCTTAATGTGGTTAGGTGAACAAATTACTGAGCGTGGAATAGGAAATGGTATTTCCATTTTGATTTTTGCAGGTATTGTTGCTGGATTGCCTTCGGCAATCGGACAAACGATTGAGCAAGCGCGTCAAGGTGAATTGCATGTGCTTCTTCTGTTGTTAATTGCGGTACTTTCTTTTGCTGTAATTTATTTCGTTGTTTTCATGGAGCGTGGTCAGCGTCGTATTGTCGTTAACTATGCAAAGCGTCAACAAGGTCGTAAAGTGTTTGCAGCGCAAAGTACTCACTTGCCATTGAAAATTAATATGGCGGGTGTAATACCTGCAATTTTTGCATCGAGTATTATTTTGTTCCCAGGAACATTAGCTCAGTGGTTTGGTCAAAATGGTGAGAGCAGCACATTCGGTTGGTTAACTGATGTGTCTTTGGCTCTTAGCCCTGGTCAACCTCTGTACGTTATGCTTTATGCAGCAGCGATTATTTTCTTCTGTTTCTTTTACACAGCGTTGGTGTTTAACCCTCGTGAAACAGCGGATAACTTGAAGAAGTCCGGTGCGTTCGTACCCGGCATCCGCCCAGGTGAGCAGACAGCGAGATACATTGATAAAGTAATGACCAGACTAACCTTAGCGGGTGCTCTCTACATTACCTTTATCTGTCTGATTCCCGAGTTCATGATGGTCGCGTGGAACGTACGTTTCTACTTCGGCGGCACATCACTACTTATCGTAGTGGTTGTGATTATGGACTTTATGGCACAGGTACAGACTCATATGATGTCCCAACAGTATGATTCTGTGTTGAAAAAAGCAAATCTGAAGGGCTACGGCCGTTAATTCAGATTTCACTTACGGAGTTTAGCAATGAAAGTTCGTGCTTCCGTTAAAAAAATCTGTCGTAACTGTAAAGTAATCAAGCGTAACGGCGTCGTTCGCGTGATTTGCAGTGAGCCAAAGCACAAGCAGCGCCAAGGCTAATTAGCAGAAATTTTTACTTGAAATATAAAGGTCGGTCGAGTATATTCCTCGGCCTACCTTTTGTGTGCAAAAGAAGTAGTATGCCGCAGCGTATCCTCGACGGGCTTTGCTGCGGATAATTTCTTATATAAGTACTAGGAGTGAATAGTGGCCCGTATAGCAGGCATTAACATTCCTGATCAGAAGCATGCTGTAATTGCATTAACTGCAATCTACGGCATCGGTAAGACCCGTTCGAAAGCTATCTTAGCTGATTTGGGTATTGCTGAAAGTGTTAAGATCAGTGAACTAACTGAAGAGCAGATCGATCTACTGCGTGATGGTGTAGCTAAATACACTGTAGAGGGTGATCTTCGTCGTGAAGTTTCCATGAACATCAAGCGTCTTATGGACCTTGGCTGTTACCGTGGTCTTCGTCATCGTCGCAGTCTACCACTACGTGGACAGCGTACTAAAACCAACGCTCGTACCCGTAAGGGTCCGCGTAAACCGATCAAGAAATAGTCGGAAGGGTATAGAGTACAATGGCAAAACAACCAACTCGCGCACGTAAGCGTGTACGCAAGCAAGTTGCTGATGGCGTAGCGCACATCCATGCATCTTTCAATAACACAATCGTAACTATCACAGACCGTCAAGGTAATGCTCTAGCTTGGGCAACTGCTGGTGGTTCTGGTTTCCGCGGTTCTCGTAAGTCTACTCCGTTCGCTGCACAGGTTGCTGCTGAGCGTTGTGCTGAAATGGCTAAAGAATACGGCCTTAAGAACCTAGAGGTTATGGTTAAGGGTCCAGGTCCAGGTCGTGAATCAACTGTTCGCGCACTGAACGCTGCTGGTTTCCGTATCACTAACATTGTTGATGCGACACCAATCCCTCATAACGGTTGTCGTCCACCTAAGAAACGCCGCGTATAACGTTTCTAGGAAGATTGGAGAAAGATCATGGCAAGATATTTGGGTCCTAAGCTGAAGCTTAGCCGCCGCGAAGGTACTGACTTGTTCCTTAAGTCAGGCATTCGTGCGATTGATACCAAGTGTAAAATTGACAACGCACCAGGTGTACACGGCGCTCGTCGCGGTCGTCTATCTGAGTACGGTGTTCAGCTTCGTGAGAAGCAAAAAGTTCGTCGTATTTATGGCGTTCTAGAAAAACAATTCCGTAACTACTATAAAGAAGCTGCACGTCTTAAAGGCAATACTGGTGAAAACCTACTTCAGCTTCTTGAAGGTCGTCTTGATAACGTAGTTTACCGCATGGGCTTTGGCGCTACTCGCGCAGAAGCACGTCAGCTAGTAAGCCACAAAGCTATCCTAGTTAACGGTAAAGTTGTAAACGTTCCTTCTTTCAATGTTGCGGTTAACGACGTTGTTGCAATCCGTGAGAAAGCTAAAAAGCAATCTCGCATTAAAGCAGCTCTAGAAGTTGCTGAACAACGCGAAAAACCAACTTGGATTGAAGTAGATGGCGGCCAAATGGAAGGTACATTCAAGCGTATGCCTGAGCGTTCTGACCTGTCAGCTGACATCAACGAACAATTGATCGTCGAGCTTTACTCTAAGTAAGGTTAAACTAAAGAGAGGACACAATGCAGGGTTCTGTAACAGAATTTCTTAAGCCACGTCTTGTTGATATCGAACAGATTAGCACGACACACGCAAAAGTAACTCTTGAGCCGTTAGAGCGTGGTTTCGGCCATACTCTGGGTAATGCACTTCGCCGTATTCTTCTATCTTCAATGCCAGGTTGTGCTGTAACTGAAGTGGAGATTGAAGGCGTACTACACGAGTACAGCACCAAAGAAGGCATTCAAGAAGATATCCTTGAGATCCTTCTGAACCTAAAAGGTTTGGCTGTTCGCGTTGCCGAAGGCAAAGATGAAGTGTTCATTACGCTAAACAAATCAGGCTCGGGCCCTGTTGTTGCAGGTGACATCACCCATGATGGTGATGTAGAGATCACTAACCCTGAGCACGTGATTTGTCATCTAACGGATGACAACGCTGAGATCGCTATGCGTATCAAAGTAGAACGTGGTCGTGGTTATGTTCCAGCTTCAGCTCGTATCCATACTGAAGAAGATGAGCGTCCAATCGGTCGTCTACTTGTAGATGCTACTTACAGCCCAGTAGACAAAATTGCCTACTCTGTGGAAGCCGCTCGCGTAGAACAACGTACTGATTTAGATAAGCTCGTTATCGATATGGAAACGAACGGTACTCTAGAACCTGAGGAAGCAATCCGTCGTGCAGCAACTATTCTTGCTGAACAATTGGATGCGTTCGTAGATCTTCGTGATGTACGTGTACCTGAGGAGAAGGAAGAGAAGCCAGAATTCGATCCAATCCTACTGCGTCCTGTAGACGATCTTGAACTAACAGTTCGCTCTGCTAACTGTTTGAAAGCAGAAGCGATTCACTACATCGGTGATCTAGTACAGCGCACTGAGGTTGAGCTACTTAAAACGCCAAACCTTGGTAAGAAGTCTCTTACAGAGATTAAAGACGTGCTTGCATCACGTGGTCTATCTTTGGGCATGCGCCTAGAGAACTGGCCGCCAGCGTCTATCGCTGAAGATTAATCGATACTAGTTAGAAGGATTAGGTCATGCGCCATCGTAAGAGTGGTCGTCAACTCAACCGCAACAGCAGTCATCGCAAAGCGATGTTCAGCAACATGGCTAGCTCTCTAGTACGTCATGAAGTTATCAAGACTACTTTGCCAAAAGCAAAAGAGCTACGTCGCGTCGTTGAGCCTTTGATTACACTAGCTAAGACTGACAGTGTTGCAAACCGTCGTCTAGCATTTGCTCGCACTCGTGATAACGAAGTTGTGGCAAAACTATTTAACGAACTAGGTCCACGTTTTGCAGCTCGCCAAGGCGGCTACACACGTATCCTAAAGTGCGGTTTCCGTACTGGTGATAAAGCTCCAATGGCATACATTGAGCTTGTCGATCGCCCAGAAGTAGCTGTAGAAGCTGCTGCTGAGTAATCAGTTCGTATAATTAAAAAAGCCGAGTAGTAATACTCGGCTTTTTTGTATGCGTAGATTTTATCTTTGAACACGAGCTAACCAGATAATTATGCGTAGTGTCGTTTTTGATAGATGCTAAGTAAGAAATACTAATAAAAAAAGGTCAGCGAATGCCAACCTTCTCATTATCAATTCTATTTATAGAATGTCGAGTAGCTCTACTTCAAATACTAGAGCTGCAAAAGGAGGAATTGCAGCGCCAGCGCCACGCTCACCGTAGGCAAGATCTTGTGGAATATAGAGTTTCCATTTTGAACCCACAGGCATCAGTTGTAGTGCTTCTACCCAACCTTTGATTACACCTGTTACTGGGAATTCAGCTGGTTGACCGCGAGATACAGAGCTATCAAATACTGTACCGTCAGTCAATTCACCGTGGTAATGAACACGTACTTGCTTGTCAGATGTCGGGATGTCCCCCGTACCTTCTGTAAGAATTTCGTACTGTAGACCAGATTCAAGCACGGTCACTTCAGGGCGTAGTGCGTTATCTGTTAAGAATACTTCACCGTCGGCTGCGGCTGCTTTGGCTGCTTCTTGGCGTAGAGATTCTGCACGCATGTGCAACTCTTGCAGTGCATTATTGATTTCATCAATTTCAATTGATGGCATGTCGCCTACTAATGCGGTTGCGATACCTGCGGCGATGGCGTCAACGTTAAGTCCTTCTAGACCACTACCCGCAAGTTGTTGGCCCATTTGTAGACCGATACCGTAGCTTGCTTTTTGCTCTACAGTGTCAAATTTTACTTCAGACATAAACAGTCACTCTTTTTATGTAAATAAACAAGTGCCAAAGGATATCAGTTTCAAGCATGGGATGAAATGCTAATGGGAAATATCCAATATTGAACCTTCAGGTTGTGACAAATCGCAGATCCCAAAGAAAAATGTTCAAGATTGTGTCAACGTTTACGTTATCGCCACCTTGGCTCTATACTGATCCCTCTTGAGTTTTTATACTGTAGCTCGACAGAAAAGGAGACGGGTTAAGATGAATCGTCGTCACAAGAAGAAACCGCAAACTGATTATTTAGCGTTTATCCAGCAGAAGTGGCATGCATTCGATTGGCGTGGCCTTATTTTACGTGTTCGCACAGTTTGGCTGGCGCTGCCTAAGCTTCACCAGCGCGCTTTATTAGCGATCGTTCCAGTAGTGTGTTTGCTCATTATTATTCCTTTTCCTGAGCGAACAGAGCCTGCCGCTCTACCGAAAAGTAATGAGCGTGTGGAAATCAGCATTAATACGGTTGGGTTGAGTGAACAAAAAACGCCTCAACAAACCGACCGTAAATCTGAGTTCTGGCGAGAGTACACGGTTAAAAACGGGGACACTTTGTCGCAGGTTTTTCGGGCAAATGATCTGCCGATGTCTGATCTTAATGCCTTAGTCAAAATTGAAGGCAGTGACAAACCGCTCAGCCAAATTACCCAAGGCCAATTAGTTCGCTTCAAACTCGCGGCTGATGGGCAGCTCGATATCCTACAACTTGAGAAAAACGATCAATCAGTGATGTTTTTCAGGCGCTCAGATGGCGGGTTTGGCCGTAGTAAATAACGCGCTTTGATCAAGGGGGTTATTTACTTGCTGAGCTGCATGTCGATATGCGGGATATCATCTTCTAGATACATCGTCGACGTTTGTTGAAAACCATAACTTTGATAGAAGCTAGCAAGATAGTGCTGTGCACCAATTTCAATATCTTGATTGGGCCACAGCTTCTGGCATTCGGCTAATGCTTGCTGCATTAATTGGTGTCCAAGGCCATTTCCTCTCGCTTCTTTTTGGGTTGCAATGCGACCAATGCTGACACTTGGATAGCTAATCCCCGCAGGGAGTAAGCGCGCGCAGGCAACAATCTGCTGATCCTGTTCACCAATTAAATGAAAAACACCCGGCTGAATATCCTTATTATCCAATTCAGGGTAAGGACAGGTTTGTTCGACCACAAAGACATCGACGCGCAGTTTAAGTAGCGCATAAAGTTGATGAGTGGTTAATTGTGAGAATGAAAGACAGTGCCAAGTAATCATCGTAGTGCCCCTTTAAAAATGGATGTCGTTACTCTATCAAGCTTAAGTGCATGATTCATTAACAAAGGTTAAGAGTAAGCTACAAACTTGATGAATGATAAATAAAGATTCACTAGCCACACGAGGTTAAATAACGATAATAGGCGTTTAATTTTCGTCTAACGAAAGGACGGTCTCTTGAGTAATCTCTCTTTTTCAACGGTAAATCTACAACCAGAACTTCTTTCTAACCTCGATACTTTGGGATACACCAAGATGACGCCGATTCAGGCGTTAAGCTTGCCAACCATTTTGGCGGGTAAGGATGTGATTGGCCAAGGAAAAACAGGCTCAGGAAAAACAGCAGCGTTTGGTTTAGGCGTATTATCTAACCTCAACGTTAAGCGTTTTCGCGTTCAAGCTTTGGTGCTATGCCCAACGCGGGAGTTAGCCGATCAAGTCGCAACGGATATTCGCACACTCGGCCGCGCCATTCATAATATTAAAGTGCTCACCTTGTGTGGCGGCATGCCAATGGGGCCACAAATTGGTTCGTTAGAGCACGGCGCACATATTTTGGTTGGTACTCCGGGGCGTATTCTTGACCATTTAGACAAAGGTCGTATCGATCTCTCTGAACTCAATACGTTAGTGCTTGATGAAGCGGACCGAATGCTTGAAATGGGTTTCCAAGAAGCGTTGGATGCGATCATCAATGAAACGCCAACCAGCCGTCAAACATTGCTGTTTAGTGCGACGTTCCCAAATCAAATCAAACAAATTGCGCAGCGGATTATGCGTGAGCCTGAAATGGTCAAAGTTGAATCCACCCATGATACGTCCAGCATTCAGCAATATTTTTATAAAGTAGAGGGAACAGAGGCGCGTGATCGCGCGTTAGAACTGCTGCTTTTACACCATCAGCCTGAATCTGCCGTGGTGTTCTGTAATACAAAGAAAGAAGTACAAAGTGTTGCTGAAGATCTACATCACAAGGGCTTTAGTGTGGTGGAACTGCATGGTGATTTAGAGCAGCGTGACCGTGACCAAGCTTTGGTGCAGTTTGCTAATAAAAGTATCTCCATTTTAGTTGCAACCGATGTGGCGGCACGTGGCCTTGATGTCGATAACTTAGATGCGGTATTTAACTTTGAGTTATCACGTGATCCTGAAGTGCACGTGCACCGCATTGGGCGTACTGGCCGAGCGGGCAGTAAAGGTTTAGCTTTTAGCTTCTTCAGTGACAGTGAAATGCACCGAGTGGCGATGATTGATGAATATATGGATATGCCCATCGAACCTGCTAAATTGCCTGATGCCAGTGCGCTAAACAACGCGCCTTATCAAGCCAATATGGTCACTATCCAGATTGATGGCGGTAAAAAGCAGAAAGTGCGCCCGGGAGATATTCTAGGGGCGTTGACCAGTAACGACGGTATTGACGGTCAATATGTCGGTAAAATTAACATGTTACCGATGCGCAGCTACGTTGCAGTCCATAAATCGGTGGCGAAAAAAGCACTGAAGAAAATGGAAAGCGGTAAGATGAAAGGACGCCAATTTAGAGCACGCCTTCTAAAATAAGCCCCTTCATTTAGAATTAAAGCCAGCGAACAACTTGCTGGCTTTTGCGTTTATGAGGGCTTTGAACTGAAAGGTGTCGAATTCAAATAAGCGCTGGCCTGCTCCTTACCCATGTATTTTGCCAGTGTATGCAGCGGAACTTGTTTCAAGTTCACCACAATTAAGCCATCTAACGCATTGTTAAACGCGGGGTCGACATTAAAACAGACGAGCTTGCCATTCATCCCTAAATATTGGCGCAGCAATACAGGAAGGCCCTTGCCATTTTCCATTTTTGCTAACACTTTCGACAGCAGAGAAATGCTTGCCAAAGAGGAGAGCAAGTTGGTTTGCCAAAATGTGTTCCCATTGCACCGTAGTGGAGTGGAAGGTGAAACCAAGGTTGCCTTTTCATGATCATAATGATGAATAGAGAGTGTGGCGGCCATTAATTGTCGCGCGGTGTGGCTGTAATCGTTGCTAATGCTTACTGGGCCAAACAAGTGCGTATATTGTGGATGACGCGCGACAAACGCAGCAATACCTTTCCACAGCATTAACAGTGAGTTGAGGTTGCGCTGGTATTTCGAGGAAACCACCGAGCGGCCTAGCTCAATACTGGTATCTAGTGTGTTGATGAAGGCTTCATCATACTGAAATAAGCTACGGGAATAGAGCCCTGCTAACCCTTGCTTCGCTATCAGTTTATCCACTAACCCCAATCGATAAGCTCCAACAATTTGACGGTCTTTCTTGTGCCAAACAAAGAGTTGGTAGTAATGGCGATCATACTCATCAAGATCACAAGCTAAGCCGCTTCCTTCACCTACGGCGCGAAAACTCTCTTCACGAATTCGACCAATCTCTTGCAGTATGTGGGGTAACTGCTCGCTTGCGGCGCAATAGACAATCCAATCACCTTGCTCTAAGAGCTTGCTTTCGCTTGGCAGCGCGGCGAGATCTTGCTCAAGCTTCTCTACAATAAGCGCATCAATAATAGGAAGGGGCGATGTCACTAACTCTGGTGAGGATGGCGTTGCAGTGGGTGCTGCACTCATTAAATAGGTATTGAGACGCAGATAATGAACAATGTCTCGTTCCTGTTCAAATGCTTTCACTTCAGAATAGGGGATGGGATTGCCGATGGAAATTTCAATGTTGTGCGCCTGCTTATTCAGTAGCTCGCGGCCGAGCAATGCCGTTCGCAGTAGTGGATGAATTCGCCCCGCTTGATAAAACAGAGTGCTATTTTTACCATTAATAAAGATTGGGACGGTGGTGGCTTGGGCGCGTTTAACAAATTTGGCGACGGATTGACTCCATTCGATATCCGACAGTGTTTGCGATCCTTTGGGGTAAGTAGATACCTCACCAGCAGGGAAGATAATCAATAAGCCACCTTGAGCCAAATGAAGATTCGCATCTCGAATGGCTTGCGCATTGGTGCTGCGAGCACTTTTGCTATTGAACACATCGACACCGATAAAGAGTTCACTAATTTCAGGCAGGCGCTTTAGCAACTGATTCGCCAGCACTTTAATATCGGTGCGTACTGAACCAATTAAATCGGCTAATATCACCCCTTCAATTGCGCCCAGCGGGTGGTTAGCGACGATCACCACTGGGCCTGTTTGTGGAATGTTATCGATGCTGCCCAAAGCAAGGCGATATTCGATATTGAGTGCCGCTAGCGTGTAGCGCATAAACTCAAAGCAAGAGGGTTTGGCAGGACGCTGCTGATACAGTTTATCCAGTGTTGCAAGCCCAGAGGCCCATTCAACAATTGATTCTACGACGCCAAATGGAGTGTGTCGTGGTAAACGAAAAGGACTGGCTAGCATAATTACACTCCTTTATTCAGCCACTGGTGCAATAAACCATCACCGTTTTTGAGATCACGTCGTACCAAAAAAGCCGCACACAACCAAACAAGACAAGCCATCGCAAATAGCAGGCCGCTATCATTGCCGACCACTTCTCCTACTTGGTTAAATTCTGGCATCACAATGCCAAGAGGCGTAAATAAATGAAAGAAAATCGCACCACTCATAATGCCGACGCTCATCAGTGCACCAAGGCCATGCCAGCGGCTAAACAGCAAAATAGAGGCTATCAGTTCAGCCGTTCCGATTAAATATCCGCCATACACAGCAAACCAACCGAGGCCAGACCACGCACCTAAGGTGCCAAAAATATAGTTGGTTTCGTAAGAGCCGGAAAACTTAAAGACAAGCGATTGAATAAAAACAAACGCAATCAAGAGTGAGGGAAGATGTTGGCTAGCTTTAAACGTCATGGTGTGGCTCCTACTACTTAATTAAATTGGGCCAATTTTTATCGGCTTGTTGGATGTGCACCGCTTGGTTGGCATCCCATAATGTTTTGATCTTTTTGTCGTAATTGAGATAGAGCTTGCCGTCGACAATCGCCCATTGATTGGGATCTCCCGGAGCAAAATCATTCTTTTCAGAGACGGCCCAAGCGCAGTAGCCGCCATACTGCGGCGCATATTGGTTGGGGTTATTCAGAAACAGTTCAAGGTTCTCTTTTGAAGAAAAATACCACTGCGCATTTTTATAAAGGGTCGAAAAATCGGAGGAGCCTTTTACTGGCTCTCCTTTGGTGAAGTAGGCGACGGTGTCATAGCCACTCAGCGCTTTATTGCTCAGAAAGCTGGTGTAAATTTCATCCTCAGCGAGGCTCACGCTGCTGACAAACAGCAGTAATAGTCCTAGTAAACGTTTCATTGTTGATTCCTCATAAATTGGCGACCCAAGGCGTGGTTTTGTCGATCTCATCGCGCTGCTGGTGGAGTGATGTCTCACTGAGCTGTAAGCAAGGTGAACCTGAGATATAGGTCATATACTGCTGCTGTTGTGTGACGCGTAAATAGGTAAAGCTAACGGTGTGCGCATCTTGACGATGCATACAGGGTGCCCAATGTGGATGGGCGACATGGTGGTGGGCGTGAAACTTTAGCCGCTGTTGCACACTATCTTCCTCGGCGATTAAAGCTTGATAGAGCTGCGAGCGGTAGTGTTGCACCTGTTCTAAATCGACACTGGATGAAAATAGAGGCGATCGCGTCACCGCGATTTGGCTCTGTTCACCATTCCACGCCAGAGCCATTACATTGCCTTGTACATCAGTTAAATTAGGGTCGAAAGCAAGCAAAGTGAATGGTGCAAATTGCTGAAGATTAAGCTGTGCAAACGCTTGGATAACCTTCTCGACACTGACTTGACTGGATAAATGCTTAAGCAATTGACCGCGGCTCACTAAGCGTTCGGCATCGGCTCCTTGGGGGATTTTACCTTGGTAATTATTGAGCAAGCACAAAGCCAAACCGCATTCATTAAGGCTGATCCAACTGCCTCCACCGGCAGGATCAATCGGCATCAACACTTCAACACCAGCTTGCGTGTATTGTTTAGGCGGCAACGCTAATGGGCGGTTTTTTTGTTCATCACGGTTAAAAAACAGATGATAGCCGTGTTTGTCGAGTAACCAAGAAACTGAGCACATGTTATTGCCCCCGAATGAAGGAGGCCGTGGCTGGCGCTAAGCCGAAAGCGGTATCGGTTTCTACATGCAGCAAATGAGCGACCACTTTAGCCATCGCAAAATGGTGCTGTGCATGCAAAGTGGCGAAGCTTAACTCTCGCTCCCATGTTGATGAGAGAGAGCACACTTGCGTTTCCTGCAATGAGGTTTCAACAAGTACCGTAACGGATTTTTGGAGTGAGGCCGAGCACTGCGTTAACCATTGAATTAAATACTCAATTTCGGCCAAGGCCGCAGCACGGGACGTCTCAACGAGGTGGCCCCGACGGCGTTGGTTGTAATCAATAGTGCTAGTTGAGTTAGCCAGCGCATGAAACAGATCCAACCAATGACGAAAATGTTGCCCCACTGAACTGGCGACAATTGGCGTGGCTAAGTGGGTGTAGTGCCTATCTTCTAACTGTTCGAGAAACTGGTGCGCTTGTTCCAGTGTTTCAATGCCGCCTTGGATCACGGGGGCATGATTAGGCTGTGGTGCACTTTGTGGTGCACTTTGTTGTGAACTTGTGGTGATTGCAAACATATTTCTATCCCTATGATTGTTCTTATGGATAAGGTTAATCCGTGCTTGGGTAATGTTCGGTTAAGGCCTTTTCTTTGCGCCAAGCGTTCAGCAGTTCAGCCATTTTGGGTGTTTGATGGCCTAACTTTCGCTGCTGCGCGCCAATGTCGAATAAGATTCGGTACTGTCTGAGTAAGGTTGAGAAGATCTCACGCAGCGGTGTTTCTCTATCCCAAATATGAGCGGCTTCACTGCTTGCGCCATTGATTTCCAAAATCGTGAACTGTTCTCCAGCCATCAATTGGTGAATATTGGCAAACTTGATATCGAGCCGCCCATAATGAAACCCGTCAACATTGTTAAAAATCTCATCTAACTTGTTGGTGAGAGCGCGAGTAATGTAACGGTTACCATTGCGGAAAATCGATCCGCGACTATGGCTGCCCGCAAAGGCGAGTTGAAACTCCTGCCCGGCTTCAAGAACCCAATCGAGCTTCTCAAGGTGGCGAGGAAAATAGAGGTGAGGGAGTTGCCCTGCGCGTGGGCAGCGTTCAATTAACTGCTTTAAAGTGTGAATGCCATCCCCAGTGACAAACGGGGCGTACTTGAGCGTGATGGAAATAATGTTGCCTTGAGCCTCACCGGGATAGCGCACATAAAATACGCCAGCTTCAGCCTGATACGGCGCTTTTTGTTGCAGTAAAAAACGGGCATTAATCGGGAATGATTGAATGTAGTCACTCAGTTGCTGTTCATTTTGCAGCAGTTTGACGCCAACGCCGCGGCAGCCTAAATCTGGTTTAGCGACAAGAGGGAAATCCAACGATGCTTGTTGCATTGCAGACAGAGCCTGTGCTGTTTGCTGCTGAGCGGTTTGATGGCTTTTCGTTCGGGTGATAAAGGGCGATATCCACTGCTGAGCGTATTCACCGGCTAGATTAAGAATGTCGTGTTTTGACTCTCCAACCATGCCGCTGAGCTTGATGCCGGGGTTTGCAATTAAGGGTAAGCCCCAGTTGCCATAACGCAGCCCTTGCAGCAGGCTTTGAATCACCACCGGAGTGTAGAAAAACCAACTGGGCAGAAATTCATAAGGAGAAATGCTGCGTTTGGTGTCTTGCTCTAAAAGCGGCATACCCGCGTTGATTTTGCCATGTGCAATGCAAGGCATTTCTAATTTGGCGTTCATGACAATCCTTTAGAAAATGATTTGTTGAGAAGACGATTGGTGAGCATTAATAGCCCAATCGCGATAGGAATAATGATCCATTGATAAGGAGAGGACTGTTGCCAAACCTGACTCCCTAGGTAATAAAGCGTTGAGAAAACGATCAGTGTCCACAGTGCTGTGGCCGTCAGTACGGAGCACAGAAATAGCGCCAACGGAATAGAAAAAAAACCGCTCAAAGTAAAGCCCACCGTTCTTAGGCCGGGGACAAAGCGAATAATAAACAGATTTAAAAAAGTATGATGGTGCAGCTTGCGACGGACGGTTCGAAAATGTTTATTGGTCAGCGCTTGATAACGAAGCGGACGAACGCGTTGTGCCACTTGGCCTAAGTAATACAAACCGAGATCGCCACTGACAATGCCGACAAAAATAGCCAACAACGCCAAGCCGGGGGGCATGAGATTTTGCAAAGCCAGTGTGGCAGCGGTGACAATAGCGACATCCTCTAACAAATAGGAAAGCAAAATTACGCCGATGAATAGTAAAGTCAGTGAATGACTTTCGGCTGTTAGAAAGGTTTGAATGTCGATAGCAAGCGCCACACTTCCTCCTTAGCAAATTATGATCAAGTATAGAATAAGGCGCTGATTGCGCTTTTATTCTCATTACGAGGACAAAGACCTGCCAAAGAATAGAAAAATTGCATATTTGATGATTTTTTATAATTAAATTTAATCAAACTAATGTTTGAAAATTAAACTGAGGTTGTAACGAACCTTAAATGAAGCGTGGATAGTCAAGAACCATCAAGATCAGAGTTAAGGTTGTCGAGCGGGAAATAAAAAACGCAGCGAAAGGCTGCGTTTGTGGGGTGAAAGCGCCTTAATTCATTGGCCTCTTTCAATCGATTTTAGTGGGGGGTTATTGGGTAAGGTCAATCTTGTAAACCGCAAAACCAACCTCATCGTTTTCCACCAAAGTCATTGGGTATTGGCCTTTCTCTTTGATGAACAGTGCTGCTTTCTCACTTGGAGAGGTTTCAAAACGAACATCTAACGCGGTATTAGTTTTAATCGGAGCAAACGACCAGTTGTTATCAGCACTTGGCGTAACTTGACTTTTTTCTTTACTCACGCGCGAAATGTAGTTGGCAACGGCCGTGCGGTTTTCGTCGGGTGAGTCAAAGGCAACAAATTGTGCGCCCGTGCCTGCAAATTTATTGCTGTAAGCGCGGTAGTTATTGGTGGCGACAATAAAGGTCTGTTTTACATCGATAGGTTTACCTTGATAAGTTAAGCCTACAATGCGCTCAGCATCTTTATGCGCCACTTTACAATCACCATCGTATTTGGCGGGTTGAGTCACATCGATTTGGTAATTCACCCCATCCATCACATCAAAGTTATACGTGCGGAAATCAGCCCAATTGATCAAGGATTGTGGTTGAGTGCTGTGCGGATCAATCTGATTAAACTGCCCCGCGCTGCATTCCAACCACTCCTTCACTTCTTTACCCGTCATTTTCAGCGCGACTAATGTATTAGGGTAAAGATAGAGATCTGCTGCGTTACGAAATGTCAGTTGGCCAGCTTCGACTTCGGTGAAACCGGCAGGATCATCTTTACGGCCACCAACTTTGAAAGGGGCTGCGGCCGATAACACCGGCAAACCATCAAGATCTGGGTCGCCTTGAATAAAGCGTTCCACATAATCTTTTTGTGCAAGGTTAACGATTTGCACGGTTGGGTCATCTTGTACCAAGGCTAAAAAGCTGTACATCACATCATTCGCTTGGCCAATCGGTTGATTCACGAAATCTCGCGTGCCTTTATGGTCCGACTCTAAGGCTTTCACTATGCCTGTATCGGCTGCTGCCAATGATTTCTTATTGGCTTTATCGAAGATTGGGCGAGCTTGGGATTGACCATTCACGACTGACCATTGGCCATCTTTGCTTTGCAAAGTCAGATCCATCACACCAACATGGCTACCCCAGCGCCCCGGCATGACAGCGGTTACGCCATTAATGGTGCCTTTAGTTACATCTGCTCCTGGCAGTTTGGCAAAATCTTGGCTAGGGAATACCGCGTGAGAGTGACCAAAAGCAATCGCGTCAATGCCTTCTACTTGGGTGAGGTAGTAAACCGAGTTTTCTGCACCAACGGAATATAGGTTAGCTGAGACACCAGAGTGCGGGATTGCCACGATCACATCGGCACCCTCTTTTTTCATCTGCGGGATCAGCTCCTCGGCTGTTTGCTTGATGTCTTTGGCAAACACTTTGCCATCAAGGTTTTTCTTATCCCACACCATGATTTGTGGTGGGACAAAACCAATGTAACCCACTTTAATTTGGTGCTCTTTGCCATCGGTATCTTTGAACGTGTGCGTTTTAATGAGATAGGGATTGAAGAGGTGTTTGCCCGTTTGTTGGTCATAGACGTTGGCATTGACATACGGGAATGCGGCGTCGTTAATACTCTCCTTTAAAAAGGACAAACCGTAGTTAAATTCATGGTTACCAATGTTACCCACATCGTAGCCGAGCTGATTCATCGCTTTGTAAACTGGGTGAACCTCACCAACCTTGATGCCTTTGGCGGCCATATAGTCGCCCATTGGGCTACCTTGGAGTAAATCACCGTTATCGACCAAAATGCTGTTTTCGACTTCGCTGCGCGCTTGCTTCACTAACGTCGCCGCACGGGATAAACCAATCTGGTTCGATGGCTTGTCTTTGTAGTAATCGTAATCCATCACATTGGTGTGAATATCGGTCGTTTCGACGATACGCAGTTTAATGGTGTCCGCCATTGCTGGGCCAGCCATTGCTAACATACCGCTCAAAATCGCGATGGAGAGAGGTTTCACTGCCACTTTCATTGTGTACTCCAGTTAGGGGTAGGGAACAAATAACTCGTCTAATGTAACAAAATCTTATGAAACGATGATTTCAATGAATATCAATTTGTGATGTTACGCGTTAACTCACCGGCATTCTGTCGACAAGATCTCATCATTGATTGGCTTTTAATCAGAGAGATAGTCACTTCTTATTCGGAATTATCCATTCCCTTATCAGCTTTTGATATAAAAAATGAAATTTTAGAATTTCAGGTAATATGAAGAGCCCGCCATAATGCATCCATGAATTAAGTTATGGATAACAACAATGAGTACGACGGAAACCATTTCTCAGTTGCCAATCAAAGGGCCGCGCTTAGTTGCGGTCAACAATGATGCTTTGGCAAGTAGCGCTCCATCGTACGTCAAAAGCCAATTGATCTGCGGTGAAGTGGCTTTGATTGGTGCAGGGCCGGGCGACCCAGAACTGCTGACGCTCAAAGCGTTGAGCTTTCTACAACAAGCCGACGTGGTGTTGTACGACTACCTAGTGTCTGATGAAATTATGGCGCTGGTGCCGAGCGATACCATCTTAGTCTGCGTGGGTAAGCGCGCTGGACACCACAGTGTTCCTCAAGAAAAAACCAATCAATTGCTGATCGATTTTGCGCAGCAAGGTTACAAAGTCGTGCGTATTAAAGGCGGCGATCCGTTTATGTTTGGCCGCGGTGGTGAAGAGTTGGAAGTGCTGTTTGATGCGGGGGTGAAATTCCAGGTGATCCCCGGTATTACAGCGGCGGCAGGCGCAACGGCCTATGCGGGAATTCCACTGACTCATCGTGATTATGCGCAATCCGCTCTGTTTGTCACCGGTCACCTTAAAGCGGAAAACGATGACATGGATTGGTCAACATTGGCGCGTGGTAATCAAACCTTAGTCATTTACATGGGCTTGATGAAGTCGAGTTATATCCAGCAGCAGTTGATTGAACATGGACGCCAAGCCAACACACCAATCGCGATTATTGAACGCGGTACTCAGCGTTCGCAAAAAGTCTTCAAAGGGCAGCTCAGTGACTTATCACAACTGGCGGCGCAGGCACAGGCTCCGGCCTTGATTGTGGTGGGCGAAGTGGTGGCGCTGTCTGAAAAACTGCATTGGTTTGGTGAACAACCCGCGCAGCAAAACCAAGTGAATTACGCCTGATTGCAAGGCTAGTCAGTTAGTTCCAACTCAATACTCAAACCAATTTCTCATTGCACAAGGCTCGCAATGCGAGCGAAAAGGAAGCATGAAGATGGATCAACAACGCTTAACCCATTTACAACAGCTCGAAGCCGAAAGTATTCATATTTTACGTGAAGTGGCCGCTGAATTTGATAACCCAGTAATGATGTATTCGATTGGTAAAGACTCTTCGGTGATGCTGCATTTAGCGCGCAAGGCTTTTTATCCGGGGAAAATTCCCTTCCCACTGCTGCATGTGGACACCGATTGGAAATTTCGTGAGATGATCGAATTTCGTGATCGTATGGCGCACAAGTATGGTTTTGAGCTTTTGGTACATAAAAACCCAGAAGGGATCGCGATGGGGATCAGCCCTTTTGAGCATGGATCTTCAAAGCATACTGACATCATGAAAACCCAAGGTTTAAAACAAGCGTTGAACCAATATGGTTTTGATGCTGCTTTTGGTGGTGCGCGTCGTGATGAAGAGAAATCACGCGCGAAAGAGCGTGTTTATTCTTTTCGTGACAAGAACCACACGTGGGATCCGAAGAACCAGCGTCCGGAGCTATGGAAAACCTACAACGGCCAAATCAATAAAGGTGAGAGCATTCGTGTTTTCCCATTGTCGAACTGGACTGAATTGGATATTTGGCAATACATCTATTTGGAAAACATCGAGATCGTACCGCTGTATTTATCGGACATTCGCCCAGTTGTCGAACGCGATGGGATGCTGATCATGGTTGATGATGAGCGGATGAAGCTTCAATCCGGAGAAGAAGTTCAGCACAAAAGTGTGCGTTTTCGCACGTTAGGTTGTTATCCACTTACTGGCGCAATTGAATCAGAGGCCAATACGCTAACGGGCATCATTGAAGAGATGCTGGTGGCCACTTCCAGTGAACGACAAGGCCGCGCGATCGACCACGATCAATCAGGATCGATGGAATTGAAAAAACGCCAAGGTTATTTCTAAGCCTCTAAGGAAAGATTATGAATAGTGCAGTTCAGGCTCAGCTTTCTGAGATCGGTATTGAAGCTTATCTCACGCAACACCAGCACAAATCGTTACTGAGATTTCTGACTTGTGGCTCAGTTGATGATGGAAAAAGTACCTTGATTGGTCGTTTGCTTCATGACACAAAACAGATTTATGAAGATCAACTGGCCGCCGTCCATTCCGATAGCCAGCGTGTTGGCACGACGGGCGAGCGCCCCGATTTAGCTCTGTTAGTTGATGGCCTGCAAGCGGAACGTGAGCAAGGGATCACCATTGACGTGGCGTATCGCTATTTCTCTACTCAAAAACGCAAATTCATCATTGCCGATACTCCGGGGCATGAGCAGTACACGCGCAATATGGCGACAGGCGCATCCACTTGCGATCTCGCGGTGATTTTGATCGATGCCCGTAAAGGCATTTTGGATCAAACGCGTCGCCACTCATTCATTGCCAATCTGTTAGGTTTGAAGCATTTTGTGGTGGCGGTGAATAAGATGGATCTGGTCGATTACTCACAAGATCGTTTTGAGCAGATCCGTCAAGACTACGTGGAATTTTCAAAGCATCTGCAAGGTGATACTGATATTCAGATCATCCCGCTTTCTGCTCTGGAAGGGGACAATGTGGTCGAAGCAAGCCAACATATGCGTTGGTATCAAGGCCCATCACTGCTGGAGCTGCTTGAAACGGTGGACGTTGATCAGCAAAAAGGAGCCGGTGAGTTTCGTTTTCCAGTGCAGTATGTGAACCGACCGAATCTCGATTTTCGCGGTTTTGCTGGCACGATTGCAGCGGGCAGCATCAGTGTTGGAGATACAATCACTGCACTTCCGTCTGGAAAAACATCCACCGTGGCACGTATTGTTACTTTCGATGGAGATTTGCCGCAAGCGCAAGCAGGCCAAGCGGTGACGTTAACGCTCAGCGATGAAATTGACATCAGCCGTGGTGATCTTATTGTGCTGCAAGGAGCGCAGGTTGAATCAACTAACCATCTATTAGCCGATGTGGTCTGGATGACAGAACAACCGCTCAAAGCCGGGCGTGAATACAACATCAAAATTGCAGGTAAGAAAACCGTCGGCCAGTTGCAAGCGGTGCGTCACCAGTACGATATTAATAATTTATCGACTTATCACAGTGAAGAGTTGCCGCTCAATGGCATTGGCTTGTGTGAATGGTCGCTAACAGAGTCGATCGCGCTGGATAAATACTTAGACAGTGCCAATACTGGTGGTTTTATCATCATCGATCGCCTGACGAATGTGACGGTGGGGGCGGGCTTAGTTCGAGATAGTTTGCAAAACATCGCTCATGCTCAAAGCGCCCACTCTGCATTTGAAGTTGAATTGAATGCCTTGATCCGCAAGCACTTTCCACACTGGGAAGCCAAAGATCTTCGTCAGTTACTCAAGGCTTAACTGTGGTGATTCGGTGGGAGGGATTGCCGCTTACAGCGTCCCTCTATTGGCTAGTTTGAGACAACAAAGGATAGAGTAATGAGTACGAATTTGGCCAATAAAGATGAAAATGTTGTCTGGCATCAGCATACGGTGGATAAGTCGTTCCGCGCCAACTTAAAACAACAACAGCCAGCAGTATTGTGGTTTACGGGGCTGTCAGGGGCGGGAAAATCAACCATTGCTGGTGCGTTGGAACAGCGTTTAGCTCAACTCGGGTATCACACCTATTTACTCGATGGGGATAATGTACGCCACGGCTTGTGCAGCGACCTTGGGTTCTCAGAGCAAGATCGGCGAGAAAATATTCGCCGTATTGGTGAACTCGCGAAGCTGATGGCCGATGCTGGGTTAATCGTGTTATCAGCATTCATTTCACCGCATCGCGCTGAGCGTCAATTAGTGCGCGATATGCTGCCACAAGGTGAGTTCATCGAAGTGTTTGTCAATACCAAGTTGGACGTGTGCGAGCAGCGTGACCCGAAGGGGCTGTATAAAAAAGCGCGCGCTGGTGAAATCAGTAATTTTACGGGCATTGACTCTGAGTATGAGTCGCCGCAAAGCCCTGAGATCGATCTTTCGGCTGGCGAAAAAAGCATTGATGAGCTGGTGGAAATTTGCCTAACAGCGCTGCAAGTGCGAGCGATTATCGCCTAATGTAGAAGAGGGCTCATCAGCTTGAGCCCTTTATTTTTTGAGGCTAGACGGCGTGATGAAAAGAGCTGCTGGCAACTTCGGTGTGGACAGTGAATTTCTGGCTAAGCACCGCCAACATCTGATCGTAGTACTGCATATTCGGTTTATTACCCAGTAGCTTACACAGCTCATTGCCAGTGGGACTGAAACGGTAATAGAGCAGCCTTACCCCTTTACTCATCGATTGCAGTGACAGATTCTTGCCTTGATAGGTCAACAGCAGTGCCGGTTCAAGTTCAATTTCTCCAGATTCCAGTTCAGTGGCATGCAGTAAGCCAAGCTCGATCAGTACCAACAGGCTCGAATAGGGTAATTGGAAACTACCCATATTGATGACAAATGTGTTGATGCGTTTTCCTAAACTAAAAATACCGTTAGTAGCACGAATGCCGACCAACAGCTTGCGGCTGTTATCGCTGCCAAAACAGCAGGCTAACGCTGAGGCTTTTTGGAGTATCTGCGCCTCTTTCGGTGTCATGTCTTGTAATACTTGCAGTGCTTTCATTGAGGTTGAACCGGGGTTGGTCACCTCGCGTTTGAGCACTTGCGCCCAAAGTCGCTGCATCGAAGAGTTGTGGATGTCTTGCGCCATATCGAAAAAACGGTGTAACCAATCTTGATCAGGCTCTCCCGCGGTCTCATTTTTACAAGAGACATGCGCCAGTTTGACGATCTGCTCTAGGTTTTTTTGTCGCTGCTCTTTACGTTGCTGTTCTCTAAATAAGGCGCGATCAAGCGAGGTTTTTTCTGGCGGATCCGTTTGTAGCAGCGCATCTAAGCCGTGATATTGAGCAATATTCAAAATGCGACTACCACTGTCTTTGATATAGCTCGATTTTTTTTCGTGGCTTTGACCTGAGTTGGCTTGATGTTCAATCACTACAGGGTTGTTGGTATCTGCCATTTTATGTCCGCTTCAATCACCCATTTCATTCATGGATTAAAATGTAACGTGTAACGCATTTTCCATCTAGGAAAAACATTCGTTCTAGATCATAAATTTGCGCTATCCCTAATGATAATAACTTGTTAAAATTGTTATCGGAATTTGTGGGGCGCTTATGAAGTGTTGGAAAGAAAATAGACTGAAAAAGCACCTATCGATTACTTTACTATTGTTGATATATGTCGCTTTGCTAGCGTATTTATCTAAATATATCGTTTAGTTTAGATGAATCAATAGGTTGCTATTTTGTTAACTACATGTCGTCGTATTCTTCGATCGCAGTGCCTTCGATCACATACGCTGTTTCGGCCAGATCGTGGCTAACACTTTCGGTTTTCAGTGTCCCAATCAGATAAATTACATCCCAGAGCTGCTGGATTGGAGCACCTTGCGGATATTTCACATAAATAATTTGATTTGGTGGCGGTGGCGGCACGTGAATGCATGCGCCAAAGTAGGGCACCAGTAGAAACTCAGTAACGTTATTGGCGTCACCTTCCAGTGGGATCACAAAGCCGGGTATTTTGACCACGCTGCCATTGAGCTCTTTTCTAACTCCGCCGATTTTTGATTGTGCAGCCGTCATTTCGCCATCATGGTTCAATGCTGGCATGCCATCGGCGTTGAATTGGTTACGTTCGTTCTCGGGGATCAGATCGATCCAATCGAGCGTCAGTACTTGTTCATTACTCTGTGCGTACATCGGTAACAAGCCTGATAGCAGCAGCGTGCTGATAAGCAGTAGTTTTTTCATCGTTAAGTCCTAAATTCGAATGGTCATTCCATCGCTAAGTGATTGTCTATAGGCGCGTAGAGCTGGGATAACACCAATAATAATGCCAGCCAGCTGTACATAAGCTAATAATTGCCACTCATAGCTGCTTAAGGTGCTGAGTGTGATTTGAATGCCATAATGCTGCGCAATAAAAGGTTGCGCCAGTGCGAGCAGTGAATATAACCCCGCTAATCCAACGCAGATGCCAATAAAGGTCAGCGTCGTCGCTTCGCTGATAAGCAGAGCAAAAATATGTTTAGGTTGTGCGCCCATGGCGCGAAGAATCGCCATTTCACGGCGTCTTTCCTGCAAGCTTGTCAGTAAGCTGCTGAGCATACCAAGTAACCCTGCCGCCACCACAAATACCGACACCGCCATTAAAGCTTGTTCTGCTATCGACATCATACCCCACAGTTCTTGCAGAGCGACGCCGGGCATAATGGCGCTCAAGGGTTCTTGGCGATAGTTATTGATTTCACGTTGCAGTGCAAAGGTTTGAATTCTCGATTTTAAACCGATCAACATGGCGGTGATCTGCTTGGGTTGAAAGTTGTGTTGTTCAAGTTGCTCTTTGGATGGTGAATTGCCTAAATGCGCACCCGATTCCCAACCCACGTGAATGGCTTCAATCGCTTCTAATGAGACATGCACCGTTTTGTCTACGGGCGTTCCCGTTGGCGCTAAAATCCCCACTACTTTGAAAGGGAGGTTGTCGTGGCGGCTAAAACCCACATCGCTGATCCCATGCGCAATAATGATGTCACTGCCAATATGGTAACCTAAGGTTTCGGCGACATCTGAACCCAATACCGTTTCAAATAAACCATGAAACTCAGTGCCTTGAGAGAAGGTGAGTGGTTGCTTACTTCCATATTTGAAATGCTCGAAATAATGGTGATTAGTGCCCATAACGCGAAACCCTTGGTGTGAGTCACCCAAGGAAATGGGGATCGCCCACTTGACGCTGCGATGCTCACTGAAGGCTTGGTAGCTTTTCCAGTCGATATTATTGGTGGCATTGCCAATTCTAAATACCGAATAGAGCAGCAAGTTGACTTGTCCAGAGCGGCCACCGACGATTAGATCCGTCCCTGAAATGGTGTTAGCAAAGCTCTCTTTAGCTTGAGTTCGAATGCGTTCAACCCCCATTAACAGAATGACTGAAATGGCAACCGTCAGAATGGAGAGTAGCGCTGTGGTTTTGCGGTTAAGTACGCTTTTCCACGCCAGATTGGTAATTACATTCATGCTGTCACTCCTGCCTGATTCAATTGAGGGAGGTAAACTGCGCGGTCAAATAAAGCTTCTAAGGTGGGATCGTGGCTCACAAACACCAGTGTTGAACCTGCCCGATTCGCCTCTTCCAATAACAGTTCGATAAACGCGAGTCGATTGTTGTGATCCAGCGCCGAGGTTGGCTCATCGGCGATGATCAGCTTGGGTTCGCCAATCAGTGCTCTCGCCGCCGCGACACGCTGCTGCTGGCCAATACTCAGTTCGATAACCGGTTTAGTCAGTAGTTCAGGTGGAAGATGTAAGCGAGTGAGTAACTGTTTTGCTTTCTCAATCAGATCGCCTGCAACATTCTGCTTGCGAGTGCTGGAAAAATGGCAAGGTAGCGTAACGTTTTCAATCACTGAGAGATAAGGCAATAAATTAAATTGTTGGAAAATGTAGCCAATGTGATCGGCTCGAAAACGATCCCGTTGACGGGAAGTTAACGTCGACAGGTTGGTGCCTAAAATAGAGACCTCCCCTCGTTGTGCTTGGTTGATCCCAGTCAGTAAGCTCAGTAAGGTCGATTTGCCACAACCACTTGGCCCTTTAATAAAAAGGTGCTCTCCACGTTTTACACAAAGATCCTGGATAGATAAGGCTGGTTGTGAGCTATTCGGCCAACGAAATTCGACCTCTTTCAATTCAATGACAGACGTCAGCGATAGAATATGCAAATCACTCATTGTGAATTCCTTTAACGACAATGAACCTAGAGTAAGTGTGTGCTTACTCTAGGTTGTTGCTTATACGCCTTAAAACGTAATGCGAGTGCTGTTTGTTTTCAACTCAGAGGCAGATTGTGCTTTGTCTGTCAGTACATTGGCAGAGATTGTTTGGGTATTTGGGAACAAGTTAAACCATTGCGTGTCGAGGTACTGCAATTGCGGCATGTTATCGCAGTGATATTGGTACTGAATCGTGAATTCACCGTGACCACTATGCTCGCCTTCATCATGCACATCTTTTTTATGGTCATGGTGTGCGTGTTGAGCATCTTTATCTTGATGTTTATCATCATGTTTTTCATGATGGTCGTGGTCGTGGTCGTGGTCGTGGTCGTGGTCGTGGTCGTGGTCGTGGTGCTCACCATTTAACGTATGCGCGATACGACTTTCTTCTAAATGACACTTGGCCGGAGCGGGCAGTTGGAAAATGCCATCGGCGTGGCTGAACTGCTCAAGGACTTTATTTAAGCGCTGTTGTTGTTCATCATTTTGTGGTGCATGTTCAAAGCCGACTACATCAGCGCCGGGGGCGGTGATTTCAATCAGTAAATCTTGCCCATCTTGAGCAATATTGAACTCGACGTGGCCATGTACATGAGCCTCATGTTGGCGAAACTCTTCATTTGCCAGTGCTGGCGTGCTTAAAATTAGGCCGATAGAGAGAGCGAGTTTACGTTGGATAAACATTGGGTGATTCCTTTTAAACATCAAAATAGCCCTTAGCGCGTTGGCTTTGGGTAACAAATCATAAATAACTAGATAAGACGTCTAAAAGTGAGGAGGCGAGCGAGCAAGATAAGCGTAATGAACTGAGGGGCGACGCTGAGTTTTCTCTACTGATGATCGAATTTCGCTGCCACTAATGACAGGAAGGATAGGCAGCGCACTGCTTAGGCCATTTTGAAAGCCAGAAAAAAGTTGGCAATGATGCTGCGCGTGATGTGCAGGATTAGTATCGAGGTGATGATCTACATAAGCGACATTCAACCATAGCATCAGTAGCATGGCACATAATGCAATGCTTTGAGCTCGGTAATGGGGGCAACGTAGACGGGTAAACAT
>NZ_NDIM01000278.1:0-9966 GCF_002241375.1 Vibrio sp. V19_P1S1T109
GAGTGGCTCTCGCCCCATTTGACGGAATTTTTTCCGCGCATGGAATGGTAATACGACCGACAGGTGACAAAATTCTCCCCGAATTTCTACCACATTTCATGCAGTCAGATGCCTTTATGAACAGAGCAATTACCATTTCAGAAGGCTCTCTTTCTCCGACCATAAAATGGAAAACATTAGAGTCGCAGGAATTTGAGTTTCCTCCAATCGAATCCCAAAAGAGGGCTCTACGTTTACTTGAAAAAATAAATCAATGCATTGAATGTTATGAAGGGGCATCCTTATCAGCATCAGAATTGTGCGAGAGCATTATTGGAAATGAACTTTCCAAACTTGGAAAAGAATGTACAACTGTAGGTGACTTGATTGACTCCGGTGACATAATCGAAATTCAAGATGGAAACCACGGTAATGACCATCCTAAGGCTTCGGAATATGTTTCCAGTGGAATTCCATTTGTTATGGCCAGCGACTTGAGCTTGGGCAAAGTTGATGTGGCGGGCTGTAAAAGATTGGCCAAAGATCGAGCCGATAAACTGCGCATTGGTTTTTCTTATCCTGGAGACATATTGCTTAGTCATAAAGGAACAGTTGGTCTTGTGGCGGTCACACCAGCAGTTTCTGATTATATAATGCTCACACCTCAGGTTACATATTATCGAGTTAATGAGGAAGGTCGGTTGCTTGCGAAATTTTTAGAGGTTTATTTCCGCAGTCGAAGCTTTCAAATGATACTGAAGTCACTATCCGCGCAATCAACTCGAGCGTACATAGGCATCACAGCTCAAAAGAAGCTGCCGGTACCCCTATTAAGCTTCAGTAAACAAGCAGAAATTATCAATATTTGGAATTTATTTCAAAATGAAACGATGCTACTGAGTGAAGCAAGGTCAAAGTCCACTCAGATGGCAACATCTATAATTAACGGGGCATAAGATGTTTAATGAACAAACCGTCACAGAGAATGGAATTCTTGACCGTTTAAAAGACTTAGACGGAGTGAAGTGGAATTACTGTCATGGTGAAAGCTTACCCAAGCAAACTCACGATATATTCGTCGATACTTGGCTTAAAGACGCGCTTTGTTCGTTAAACCCTGATATTGGCAACAATCCTGATTATGCTGATGAGGTGATCTACAAACTTCGTGGCTTGATGTTGGAAGCTAAGCATACTGGTTTAGTCAAAGCCAACGAGAATTTTCATGAATGGTTGATGGCAGAGAAAAGCCTACCGTTTGGTGAAAATGGTGATCACATCACTATTAAGTTGATTGACTTTGATACTCCTGAAAACAACTACTTTGTCGTTTCTCAACAGGTTCACTTCATTGCCGCGACAGAGGTGTTCTTCGATATCGTCTTGTATGTGAACGGTATTCCGCTGGTGGTGGGGGAAGTAAAATCTGCTACTCGTCCAAGTGTGACTTGGCAAGACGGCGCCGCCGATTTTATGGGCGGTAAAAAGCACTACTGGAAGAACGTTGAACCCTTCTTTGTGCCAAACCTGCTGTGTTTCGCCAGTGAAGGCAAAACCTTTGCCTACGGTGCAATCAATGCCCGAGTTAAAGATTGGGGGCCATGGCATAAAACCGAACAGCGAGATGAGATTCCAGCTAGCTTAGCTACGGTACTTGATAGCTGTGAAGGATTGCTGAATCCAGAAACCTTGCTGCAAATGTTAGAGTCATTTGCACTATTTTCAACAGTGAAGACAGGTAAAGACACGCCACCTAAACGTATTAAAATATTACCGCGTTATCCGCAATTTGAAGCCGCAAAGCAAATTGTTGAGCGTGTAAAAAATGGTTATCCGAAAAAAGGACTTATCTGGCACTTCCAAGGTTCAGGTAAGTCACTGCTGATGCTCTATGCCGCTCGTATGCTCCGTGCGGATAACAAATTGAAAAACCCTACAGTACTAATTGTGGTAGACCGTCGAGATCTCGATAGCCAAATCAGTGAAACTTTCGGTGGGGCCGATGTTAAAAATCTCATCAAAGTACAAAGCTGCAGAAAGCTTGGCGAGCATATAGAACAAGATAGTCGCGGCATTTTGATCACCACAGTCTTCAAGTTTAAAGACGTTGAAATCGATGAGAGTAATGAAAACGGCCTAAATAGTCGTGACAACATTATCGTGCTGGTGGATGAAGCGCACCGCACTCAAGAAGGCTCTCTCGGCGATAAAATGCGTTGGGCTCTACCACATGCTCACTTCTATGGCTTAACTGGTACGCCGATTTCCGGTATCGATCGTAACACATTCAAACTCTTTGGTGCTGAAGAGGATGAAGGGCGTTACATGAACCGTTACAGCTATAAGCAGTCTATTCGCGATAAAGCGACAAATGCAGTGAAGTTTGAGCCTCGTTTGGCCGAGCTTCGTGTGGATCGTGCAGCGATTGATGAAGCCTTTGAACAAATGGTCAAAGACAATGATCTAGACGATGATGAGAAAATGGCATTGTCTAAACGTGCTGGCCGCTTAGCGATTATGTTGAAGGCGCCAAAACGCATGGCGGCAGTAAGCGAAGATATTGCCAATCACTTTGTAAGCCATGTAAAGCCGAAGCAGATGAAAGGCATGGTTGTAGTCTATGACCGAGACGCTTGTGTTCAGATGTATTACTTACTCGGTAAGAAGCTAGGCTTTGATGCGGTTGAAGTGGTCATGAACGTCGACCAAGCACCGATCAAAGATGAAGACGCAAGTAAGAAAGGCAAGGTTAACAAGGACTGGCGTAAATGGAAGCAAGACCTTGAGCTTCCTATCATCGAGTCAGACTTTGAACGTTGGCAGGAGATAGACGGCAATGACCAAAAGCAGAAGAGTTTGATTGAGGATTACAAAGATCCAAAACAACCACTTCAATTGCTGATTGTGACCGCAAAACTGTTGACTGGTTTTGATGCGCCTATCTGTTACTGCATGTACTTAGATAAGCCATTACGTGACCATACCTTGTTGCAAGCAATGTGTCGTACTAACCGTTTGTACGAGACAGACAATGTCAGTAAGCAAATGGGCCTTATCATTGATTACCTTGGCGTGTTTGAGAACTTACGTACCGCACTGGCATACGATCCTGAAGAAATCGACGGTGTGGTGGAGGGCATTGAGGCCTTTAAAGAGCTCCTGCCAGCCCAGTTAGATAAGTGCTTAAGCTTCTTCCCTAACGTCGACAGAACCATCGATGGCTTTGAAGGTATTATGGCAGCGCAGGCTTGCTTACCGATTAACGAGAAACGCGATGAGTTTGCGGCCTCTTTTGGTGTATTAGCTAAATTATGGTCCGCGATTAACCCAGATGCGTTCTTAACGCCTTATCGAGCTGATTATAAATGGTTAGTTCAAATCTATGAATCTGTCCGCCCTGTAGGGCAGACAGGTTCTCTCGTGTGGGCAGCGTTAGGTCCAGAAACCATTAAGATGATTCACGAGCATACTGACATTAACCGTATTCGTGATGATATTGATGAGCTGGTTATGGATGAGCATGCGATCTTCACGTTGACTGAGAAAGAACAAGAGAAGCGCGCAAGCCAGTTAGAAATCGATCTAATGGGCCGCCTACGTGGTAGCGGCAATCCGAAGTTTATTGCTCTCGGTGAGCGTTTAGAAAAACTACGCCAGGATTATGAAGCAGGCGTAATCAAAGCTATCGACTGGCTGAAAGGGCTACTTGATACGGCTAAAGATACAGTTCAAGCCGAACGTGAAACCGGCGATTCTCCAGTAACCCAAGAAGATAACAAACAAGCACTAACTAAACTGTTTTTAGAAACTCGCCCCGAAAGCACCCCAAAGCTAATCGGCGATGTAGTAGAGCAGATAGACAAGATTGTAAAAGCCAAACGCTTTAAAGGCTGGCAAAGCTCGAACAGTGGCCCAAGAGAGATTCAAAAGGCATTGTTACTGACGCTTGCTCAGTTTGGGCTAGGAAAAGACAAAGAACTGTTCGCCAAGGCGTATGGTTATATTGAAGAGCATTATTGATGAATTATCATATCTTATTTGGACAAGAGGCTGTTCCACATAGTGGTGTTAGCTCGGTTTATCTAACACCGATCAAAAATGAAATGTCTTCTTTTAGTACATTGTTTAATGTAAGTCTTCACGATGACAAAGGGTTGTATAGAGAGCTTGGCCTTGTAAAAATCGGTGTTGTCAATCAGATCTCCGAAGAGAAGCTCTCAGAGAGTCTCCCTCCCATTTTTGAACGATTAGGCAACGATTATTTTTCATTAGGCATAGACGTTGACTATTACTCTAAGCTAGCGCAATTGCCTAGTTCGCTTCGTTTTAGCTTATTGAGAAGCCTCAATGATATTGTGTATTCATCAGATCATTTAGCAATTGCGCAGAAAGAAACTGTTTTTAGAACTGACTTTTTGGCGAGTGTAAGTTTGTCTAGCATTAAAGGGCAGTTTTCACGAGTTCTTAAGGGTGGGGTGCTTCTCACTGATTACAGTTTCAGTTTTAACCGCTCAACTGATGGGCTTTTCTCCGCAATTAATCTGGGTTTTGAGGTTAACGCCAGTTCCGTGCCTAGTACCAATATACATGCTGTCATTGGAAGAAATGGTGTCGGAAAAACGACATTGTTGAATGGAATGGTTCAAGGTGGGCTAGGAATCAATAATAAACTAGGCTTTTTCATTGATCCAAACACTGGAGAAGCTTTCGAGAAAGATTATTTCTCTTGCATAGTGTCAGTATCGTTTAGCGCGTTTGATACATTTACTCCTCCAGAAGAACAGCAAGACCCAAGTAAAGGAATTCGGTATTACTATGTTGGCTTAAAAAGTCAGAAACAAGGTGAGAACAGGCTTAAAACCCGGACTGAGATGGACGTTGATTTCAATCGGTCATTTGCTTTATGTCTGGGGGAGAAAGAAAAAAAGGTTCGGCTTTTCAAAGCAATAAAAACTCTGGAGTCAGATGAGAATTTTGCTGAAATGAATATCCGTCGATTTGAGTTAGAACCTACTTCGATAGCCAAAAGGGGTATTTGGGAAGCAATGACATCAATGAGTTCTGGTCATGCTGTAGTTTTGCAAACACTGACGCGTTTAGTTGCATCTGTCGAAGAAAAGACGTTAGTTCTAATAGACGAGCCTGAAAGCCACTTACATCCGCCGCTGCTATCTGCATTTATTCGAGCTTTGAGCGAACTACTTCATGATAGAAACGGAGTAGCGATCATCGCAACTCACTCTCCTGTAGTATTGCAAGAAGTACCGAAATCGTGTGTGTGGAAGGTGTTGAAATCTGGAGATGTTACAAAAGTGCTTCGCCCTGAGATCGAAACTTTTGGAGAAAATGTAGGAATTTTGACAAGAGAAGTTTTTGGCTTAGAGGTAACGAAATCTGGTTTTCACAAGCTTTTATCTGAATCTGTTGATGATGGCTTTACTTATGAAGAGATTCTAAATCAGTACAATAATCAGCTTGGTTTTGAGGCAAGAGCTATCTTGAAAGCGCTTCTTTTGCACAAAGAGAAGGCCGATATTAAATGATTAGACTCTCACCACCAAAATACAGCATAAATGATGCTATTCAATTATGCACTGACGGGATGTCTAAGAAGGACTTGAGGGACAGAATTGATCAAGGAAGCGGCATAATACGTGAATCTGCGGCAGACTATTCTGTTAAAGCTGTAGTTGGAGAGCTTTTTACAATTGACCCTATTGGAGATGATGAAGAGTCGGTTGTTAATTCTGGTATTTCAAAGAGGGAATTTGTAAATCTATATGAGTATTATTTCAGGAATACTAATAAACCTGGAAGGGAGATTTATGATGCTCTAATGCTCTCTGCCAATGAATGTTGTCCTTTTTGTGGTGGCCTCGGTAGGCCGAAGAATCTCGACCATTATTTACCCAAAGCTCATTTTCCTCAGTTTTCTATCTTACCTTTAAACCTCCTACCTTCTTGTAGAGACTGTAATATGGATGGTAAGGGTGATCATTATGCGACTGTTTATCATGAGCAGATAATTCACCCTTATTTAGACAAAGAGTGTTTTTTTCTGGAACAGTGGGTTTTCGCAAGAGTATTACCAGGGGCGCCGTGTACGTTGGATTTTTATGTATCTACTCCAGAAGAGTGGGAAGAAAATGACAAACTTAGAGCTACCCAGCATTTTAAAGACTTCGATTTATCTAAACGTTACAGTATTCAGGCTACGAATCTTATAACTACTGTAGTTCATATGCGACGTACATTCATGAACGGTACTACGGCAGAAGAGTTTAAAGAATTTCTTTTATCTTATAGTAACCCCTCTTTTTTCATAAACCATTGGCAGGTTGCTGCTTCACAGGCTTTGGCAAATAGTGATTGGTTTTGTGCAGAAGGGCACCTATAGTTTGAGTTAGTAAGAAATTCATACATTTAGCTAATTACTTTCAACTGCTTTGTTCCTGTCACAGAAAGGCTGCCTTTGGCTGCCTCTTCTATATGCCCGCTCCACCAGCTCATCATAGGACGGCGGCGTTCTAGATAATCAGTTCGGTTATAAGCACTACGAACCTGGTTATCATCAACGTGGGCTAATGACGCCTCAACTAAGTCACGATCAAAGCCTTGTTCATTGAGAGTGGTACTCGCTAGCGATCGTAAACCGTGACTAACAAGTCGACCCGCAAAACCCATACGTTTCAGAGCCATATTTGCCGTTTGGCTGTTACATGGTTTCTTCGGATCTCGATCTGAAGGAAAGATAAATTCACGATGGCCGCTTATCGGCTTCATTACTTCTAATAGCGCCAGCATCTGCTCTGTGAGCGGGATGCGGTGCTCTCTTCTTTTTTTCATTCTCTCGGCCGGAATGGTCCATATCTTTTCTTCCCACTCAATCTCATCCCATTTAGCGCCTGCGGTTTCAGAAGGACGAGTCATAGTGTGTAGCTGCCACTCGATTAAACAGCGAGTAGTACGCTTTATACTGGCATTGGCGATAGCTCCCATGAGCTCTGGTAACTCATTTGGTGCTAGTGCTGCCATGTTTTCTTTTTTGGGCTTTTTGAAAGCGGCTCGAATACCTGTTAATGGATTAGCTTTTACAAGACCACAGTTTGCCGCGTAATTCATTATTTCGTTTAAGCGTTGAGATAAGCGTTTAACTGTCTCTAAACTGCCTTTTGCTTCGATAGGTCTAAGTAGATCAATAACGAGTGGGGCATCGATATCTTTTACTGGTGTATTCGCTATTTGCGGAAATACATGTAGTTCTAAAGAACGCCAGATATCATCGGCATAGTTTGGTGTGACACTTTCTTTTTTTCTTTCAAACCACTCTTTAGCTAAGTTGAGTAATGTGTCTTCAAGCTCTTTTTGCATTTCAGAAAGCTTTGAATCTCTGGCTTCTTTAGGATCAATGCCATCAGCAACAAGCTCCCTTGCTTCTATTGTCTTTTTACGGGCATTAGCGAGAGATAACTCAGGGAAAGCACCTAAACCCATGTTGATGCGTTTTTTAGTAATAGGGTGGCGGTAGTTGAAGTTCCACAACCGAGAACCATTTGTCCTAACTCGTAGCTGTAAACCGTCGCCGTCTGAAAGAACATAATCCTTCTCTTTAGGCTTTGCGTTGGTAATAGCTTTACTTGTTAGTCTAGTTGCTCTGGTTCCCATTGGGTCAACTCCTCAAATAAATGGTATTCCAAATACTATCATTTATTGCTTGGAATACCACGTGGAATACCAAAAAGTATGGAAGGTAGAGAACGCTGTGGACGATGATGGACTATAAACTGTTGATTTTATTATGTTTCAGGCAAGAAAAAAGACGCACTAGGATGTCTTTAAACTTATAATTGGTGGAGCTGGCGGGATTTGAACCCGCGTCCGAAAATCATTCATCATTGGTACTACATGCTTATTCGATCTTTAATTTCACCATCAAACTGCGAACCGACACGCTATCTAATGGCTATCCTGAATTAGTTTTAATGCTTTGTCTCTCAGGCGGGAGACGCGGCACGAGCTTGTTTGGTTTTGACTCTCTGTTGTTCCCCGTCTTACGAGCGGAAGCTAGGGCAGAAAGGCTCTTGGCAGGTTATTAAGCTGCTAGTGCGTAGTTTTCGTCGTTTGCGACTATTTTTTTGCGGCTTTTAACGTGGCAAACCGCCCCACGGCATGCACCTCAGACTGCAAAATTCCCGTCGAATCCAGAATCAGCCCCAAGTGTGTTGACGCATACTACCAGAAAACCTTTGTCTGTCTAGCTTTCTGCGTCTAAGTGGTCAAGATTAACGCAATGAGCTCTTCATTACGCGTGCTTTCTCTCTTGCCCAATCTTTTTCTTTTAAATCATCACGTTTGTCATGCAGTTTTTTACCTTTCGCTACACCAATTTTGATTTTCACCCAAGAGCGAGACCAATACAGTGATAGTGCGATAAGTGTCATGCCTTCACGGTTGATGCGTCCATAAAGGTTATCCAGTTCACGGCGGCTGATTAACAGCTTGCGCACGCGAGTTGGGTTGGCAACCACGTGAGTGGATGCTTGCTGCAGTGGCGTTATTGTCATTCCGGAAACAAAGGCTTCTCCGTCTCGCATGAAAACGTAGCTTTCTGCGATATTCGCTTTGCCTTGACGAAGAGATTTGACTTCCCAGCCTTGGAGCTCCATGCCTGCTTCTACTTCATCTTCGATAAAGTATTCGTGGCGAGCTTTTTTATTTACAGCAATGGTATTGCTACCTGCTTTTGAGTTTGATTTTTTCTTTACCATAATGGCGGCATTATACGGCTTGGTTCGAGCTTAGGAAATCCTTTTATTTGCGTAGGATAAGAATAAAAGTAAAATTGTTACACACCAGACTCTTTCGGTGGTGATGAGGAGAGAATATGAAGCAAGTCAGTCGTTCTGCTTTAGTGCTTTTTAGTGCAGAACAAATGTTTAATCTCGTGAATGACGTTGCTCGTTATCCTGAATTTTTGCCAGGTTGTTCTGGTTCTCGCGTTATTGAATCTTCCGATTTGTCGATGGTGGCTTCGGTGGATGTTTCAAAGGCAGGGATAAGTAAGACGTTCACAACGTCGAATGTGTTGGTGGCCAGTGAAGCTATTTTGATGAATTTGGTCGATGGTCCTTTTAAGGCTTTAAAAGGCGGTTGGTATTTTACTGCACTTGATGAACAGGCCTGCAAGGTTGAACTTAAACTGGAGTTTGAATTTTCGAGCAAAATGGTGGAATTGGCTTTTGGCAAGATATTCAATGAATTGACCAGTAATATGGTTAACGCATTTACCAAACGAGCGAAACAGGTGTATCAGTAATGAGTATTGAATCTGAGATGATCCATGTTGAGGTAGTCTATGCATTGCCTCATGAGCAAAGAGTACTGAATTTGGTAGTAGACAAAAACTCAACCGTCGAAACGATAATTCAACAGTCCGGTGTGCTTGAGCTCTACCCAGAGATTGATTTATCAAAAAATAAGGTCGGGATTTTTAGTCGTAACGTTAAGCTAGATTCGACGGTCAGAGACCGTGATCGCATTGAAATTTATCGTCCGTTATTGGCCGATCCTAAAGAGATCCGTCGCAAGAGAGCCGAGCAGGCAAAAGCGCAACAGTAAACGTTGCTGCGGTATTGGATGCAAGATAAAGGGCTCGTTATGAGCCCTGTCCGTTAGTGTCACTCATTGTGAGGTGCACTTTGGGTATCATTTGTTTGAACGTGTTTTCGTTCAGTTTACGCCTTCAAAAAACCGTTCGCTAGGAGGGTAGTCGCCACTGATTTCCATCAAAGCACCTGCGGTATTAAATGTCGCAATCAGGTTTTTCTGTATCGATTCTTTGTGGCCTTCCGTGTGGTGATAAATGTAATACCAAGTATCGGGATAACCGTTTTCAATAAGCATCGGCGACCCCATGACAAACCTAACCTGTTCTTTGCTCATACCGAACTTGAGTTGATCGACGGCTTGCTGTTCAACGTAGTTGCC
>NZ_NDIM01000328.1:0-9946 GCF_002241375.1 Vibrio sp. V19_P1S1T109
GTATTTTCAGTGATTAAGTTATGTTTATTAAGCAAGCGATACATAGTAGCTCTAGATACACCTAGCTCTTTGGCGGCCATTGATACTTGCCCTGAGTTGGATTCTAAAACCAGTAATAGCGCATCTCGCTCTGAACGCTCACGAATGCTTTTTAGGCTGCGCTTACCATCACTGCGTTTTGGTAAGTCGAGTTGCAATTCATCCAACATGACTGAATCGGACATCAGCACCACACGTTTGATCTGATTCATCAGCTCACGAACGTTACCCGGCCAGTGATAACGAGCCAATGAGCGCGCCGCTTCTTCAGTAAAACTGCGCGCCTGCGCGTTAAACTCTTTTGAATACTCCTGCAAGAAGTGTCGTGCCAGTAAAGCAATATCACCCGCCCGCTCTTTTAAGCTCGGGACATTAATACGCAATACGTTGATATAGTGGTACAGCTCTTCGTTAAAATTGCCATCAATCAGCGCTTTTTCAATATCGGAAGAATTGGCGGCCAAAATACGCACATCCACCTCTTTGACACCCATTGAAGTTTCTATCGTTCCTTCTTGCAGGAAACGCAAGAGGTTCGCTTGTTGGCTTTTAGGTAGCGTGAGAATATCTTTGAGTAGGATCGTCCCACCATCAGCCCGCTCCAATAATGAAGTTTGAGATGAGTCTTCACAACCAATACCGAACAGCTCACATTCAAAGCGGCTCTCCGATAAAGCTCGGCAATTCACTGAAATAAAAGGTTTTTGTGCGCGAGACGAGGTTTTGTGTACCGCTCTCGCGACCGTCTCTTTGCCCGTTCCATTTTCCCCATAAATGAGGATACTGACATCTGTAGGGCCGATGCGTTTGATCTGATCACGCAAGCGCTTCATGGGAGTGGACTCACCAATTAAACCAATATCCCCTGTTGCTCCATAATGTGGCCATACTTTTTTCTCTAACTTAAGCATTCCAAGTTGGTGTCCAATGGTGCTCAGTAGCTGCGCATCGGGAATCGGCGCCGTAAAAAAGTCGATACAAAAGTTAACAATGAATTGGCAAATCGTATCCGAGCTCAACTGTGATTCGCGAATGAACGCTAACCAACGTACTTGTTTATGGTTGCTGACCAAATTTGCAATGCCATTGAGGCTGAATTCATCATGGCTCAAATCAACAATACCAATGCATGGGCCTGTTTCTGCAAACAAGGCATCCGCTTTACGTAAATCTGCGCATTGTGTACAACGCCAACCAACCTGTTCAAGTACAGATAACCAAGGCTCGTATGTCCCACCAACGACGACAAGCGAACCAGGGACAGAATCCATTCGGAATTGAGTGCCCATCTATTATTCCTTATCTTTAAATTTATATGCAGTGCTACTTTTGGCACATTAAACGGCTGTTACATTAACGAGACTTGGCGCTGTAGTCTGTCTCAATCATAAGACTAGACAACAAATAAGCACTTTACCATTTAATATAGGGAACTATTTCATAATCCTTTCGAAATTGTTGTCTGTTAGTCCACGCTAGTGAACAAAATTTTTCAAACTAATGCAAAAAAAAACCGCCTATTTAGGCGGTTTATCGGAACGAAAGTAGCAATTACTGCTGTGGGCGCATCGCAGGGAATAGGATAACGTCACGAATCGTATGGGTGTTGGTGAGTAACATCACCAAACGGTCAATACCAATGCCTTGACCCGCCGTTGGTGGGAGACCGTGCTCTAACGCAACAACATAATCAGCATCGTAGAACATGGCTTCATCGTCGCCAGCATCTTTGGCATTCACTTGCGCTAAGAAGCGCTCGTCTTGATCTTGAGCATCATTAAGCTCAGAGAAGCCATTGGCGACTTCACGACCACCGATGAAGAACTCAAAACGGTCAGTGAAGAATGGGTTGTTATCGCTACGACGCGCCAATGGTGAAATATCCGCAGGGTATCCAGTGATGAAGGTCGGTTGCATCAACTTAGGTTCAGCCGTTTCACCGAAGATCTCTTCAAGAAGTTGGCCACAAGTCCAGAAAGGTTCAACGTCTACATGAACCGATTTCGCGATAGATACCATGAGCTCACGGTTTTGCAGATCCTGTTCAGTTAACGCTTGGATTTGAGCGTGCTCTGGGTTGTAGTGTTTGATGGCTTCAAACATACTCATGCGAGCATATTGACCACCAAATTCTACCGTTTCATCACCATAAGGCATTGAAGTCGAACCTAAAACTTCCTGTGCCACAGTGCTTAATAACTCCTCGGTAAAGTCCATCAGATCATTGTAATCTGCGTACGCCATATAGAATTCCATCATAGTAAATTCAGGGTTATGGCGAGGAGAAAGACCTTCGTTACGGAAGTTACGGTTGATTTCAAACACGCGATCAAAGCCACCCACAACTAAACGCTTAAGGTAAAGCTCAGGTGCGATACGCAAGTACATTGGCATGTCGAGCGCATTGTGGTGAGTGATGAATGGACGCGCACTAGCACCGCCAGGGATCACATGCATCATTGGCGTTTCTACTTCCATGAACTGTTTTGAGATCATGAAGTTACGAATTGCAGTCATTACTTTAGAGCGAACAATGAACGCATTACGTGAACTTTCATTAACAATCAAATCCACATAACGTTGGCGGTAGCGCATCTCTTGGTCAGTCAAACCGTGGAACTTCTCTGGTAATGGACGAAGTGCCTTTGTCAGCAATTCGTACTCTTCCATATTAACGTAGAGATCGCCTTTGCCAGATTTGTGCAACGCACCTTTCACGCCGATGATGTCACCAATGTCTAGACCTTGGTATTTTTCCTTCAGCTCAGTTTGAACCTCTTTTGAAGCATAAGCTTGAATACGACCAGAGGTTTCTTGAATAACAAGGAAAGGGCCACGTTTCGCCATGATACGACCTGCAATCGCCACAACATGGTTTAAGGCTTCTAACTCTTCTTTGCTCTTTTCACCGAATTGCTGTTGAAGATCGCCCGCAAGGCTGTCACGACGAAAGTCATTTGGGTGGCCATTCGCTTTACAGCTCTTACGGATGTGATCCAGCTTGCTGCGACGCTCTGCGATGAGTTTGTTCTCTTCTTGCGCAATTTGCTCTTGATTCATTTCGTTTTGAACAGCATCAGTCATTTTACATGTACCTTATATGTCGGTAAAAAAGCATTAAAGGCCTGATTTCAGGCTTGCTTCAATAAATTTGTCTAAATCACCATCTAATACCGCTTGGGTATTACGGTTTTCAACGCCAGTGCGTAAATCTTTGATTCGGGAGTCATCCAATACATAAGATCGGATTTGGCTTCCCCAGCCAATGTCAGATTTCGCATCTTCATTGGCTTGCTTTTCTGCGTTCTGCTTTTGTAACTCAAGTTCAAACAGTTTTGCACGCAATTGTTTCATCGCTTGGTCTTTGTTTTTATGCTGCGAACGATCGTTTTGGCATTGAACAACGGTATTGGTTGGAATATGCGTAATACGCACCGCCGATTCGGTGGTGTTAACGTGCTGACCACCCGCTCCCGAAGCGCGATAAACATCGATACGAAGATCGGCTGGGTTGATGTCGATAGCAATATTTTCATCAATCTCAGGATAGATAAACGCAGAGGCAAAAGAGGTATGGCGGCGGCCACTCGAATCAAATGGGGATTTACGAACCAAGCGGTGTACGCCAGTTTCGGTGCGCAGCCAACCATAAGCGTAATCACCGATAATGCGCACGGTTGCGCCTTTTAGGCCAGCAACATCACCTTCAGACACTTCAATCACTTCAGTCTTAAAGCCTTTCGCTTCTGCCCAACGTAAATACATGCGTAGCAGGATTGATGTCCAGTCTTGAGCCTCGGTGCCGCCCGAACCAGACTGCAGATCAATATAGCAATCTGAAGAATCGTGATCGCCAGAGAACATACGGCGAAACTCAAGCTGTTCAAGCTTAGTTTCCAGCTCATCCAGTTCAGGGCCAATTTCATCGAAGGTTTCTTGGTCTTCGGCTTCAATAGCCAGTTCCAGTAGCCCTTCCACATCATCCACACCTTGATCTAACTGATCAATGGTATCGACAATGGCTTCGAGCGAAGCACGTTCTTTACCTAGCGCTTGTGCACGCTCAGGTTCGTTCCAGACGTTGGGTTGCTCGAGTTCTGCATTCACTTCTTCTAAACGCTCTTTCTTAGCGTCGTAGTCAAAGATACCCCCTCAGGATATTTGTGCGCTCTGACACATCCTGAAGACGGTTTTTAATAGGATTGATTTCAAACATGTTTGCTCAACATTTATGAGTAGAATTTAACCGAAGAATTCTACTTAAAAATGTGACGAAGATACAGGAAAAATTCGTTTGATCTCTTGGAATAAAAGCTGGCGCACGCCTAAAAAAAGAGGCTGAACAATCGTGTTCAGCCTCTTTAATGCTTACGAGTAAAAACGCGATTATGCCGCTTCTTTAACCACACTTTGTTGAACGGTAGTTGCAATAAAGAACATGCAAATCATCGCAGCAAGTGTCGGAAGCAACCACCCCATGCCGACCTCAAACAGTGGCAGCATATTGAACGCAGACACATCAACGCCAGCGACTTTTGCCGCGTCGATCAACGCAAAAAGAAAAGAGACAAGCAGCACCACACGGTATGCCACTGCTGGGTTTGGTAGTTTCCCTCTCAAGAAGGTCAACATAATCAAGGCAATCGCGACTGGATAAAGCGCATACAGTGCGGGGATAGAAAGCGTGATCAATTGCGATAAACCAACGTTTGCCACGATAGCGCAAGCGACACCAATAATGATCACCCAAGATTTATACGCAATTGGAGTCAATGTGCAAAAGTAATCTGAACATGCTGAAATCAAACCAATTGCCGTGGTTAGGCAGGCTAGTAGCACGATGACAGAAAGCACGATCTGCCCATAAGGGCCAAACAGCGCTTGCACATATTGGCTAAGCACTGCGCCGCCATTTTCTGCACCAAAAGCGACCACAGAGCTTGTCGCACCAAGATAAAACAGTGAAATATAGACAAAAGCTAAACCAACCGCCGCAATACACGCCGCGCTGATTAAATACTTTGTGGTTGCCGCGCGCTCAGTAATGCCTTTGCTACGCAGTGCATCGACAATTAACATCCCAAACATCAGTGCGCCAAACGTATCCATGGTGTTGTAGCCTTCAAGGAAACCTTTCGTCAACGGCTGAGTCAGGTATTCGCCTTGTGCAGTCACCATCTCACCTTGCGGATCAACAAAAACCGCAACGGCTAAAATAATTAATCCAACAAATAGAGCAGGAGTTAGCACTTTACCAATGATGTCAATGAGCCGACCTTGAGACCAGGCAAAAAACATCGCAATCACAAAAAAGAGAATCGAAAATAGTGTCAAATGCGATTGTTGCGCATCAATGAAAAATGGTTTCACTGCCATTTCATACGCCACAAGGCCGGTACGCGGTGCTGCAAAGGCAGGACCAATGATGATAAAGATCATCACTGCCATGATAGTTGCAGCTTGTTTAGGCAGATCTTTGGTTAAATGCTCCCAAGAACCACCCGCGACAGCAATCGCAATAATCGTCATCAATGGTAAACCGACAGCGGTAATGAGGAAGCCTGTCATGGCTGGCAGTAAATGCTCTCCAGCAAGTTGGCCAGCGATTGGCGGAAAGATGATGTTACCAGCACCCAAGAAAAACGCGAAAAGCATAAAGCCGACCGCGATAATATCTGTTAGTTTTAACGTCTGCTTCACAGATAACCCTTAATTATTATTTGATAAATGTTGTGTATGCATTGTTGATGAGGTTGAAACCGCATCTAAATCTAAAAATTAAGGGCGAATAATGACGAAACACTCAAGACTTCGCAAGGGCAAAGCAAAAAACGCTACATTAATTTATAATATCGGTGAAAAACCAGTTTAAAACTCTAAATGTTAAAAAATAGAAAGAATGATGTGTTGATCATTTTCTCATACACTCTCATAACAGATAGAAGAATAATCCGAACAAATAGATAACAATAGTGGTTATCACTTAATTAGAGCTATATTTTGAAATAATGATGAAAAGTCACACGCCCAAAAATAAGCGTTTCAAATTTAAACAATTTTCCATTGACGGTGGACAAGCGGGAATGCCTGTCAGTACCGATGGGGTTCTATTAGGCGCGTGGGCTTTCACGCACCATCCCAAAACCATTCTCGATATTGGCACCGGTACTGGGTTATTGGCATTAATGTGCGCACAACGTTTTAGCGATACACAAATTACGGCCATCGATATCGATGCCTTTGCCTTTGAAGCGGCCCAATACAACAGTAATGCTTCTTCATGGGGGCAACGCATACAGGTTTTACAAGGTGATATTTTAGACACCTCTTTTACGCCGTCCTTTGATGCAATTATTTGTAACCCACCCTATTTCAACAGTGGTGAACTGTCTCATGATCCCCAGCGAGCTACTGCTAGGCACACCAATCAACTTGCTCATCACGCTTTATTAGTCAGAGCAAAAAGTCTTCTCAACGATGAGGGGCAAGCTTGTTTTATTTTGCCCGTGTATGAAGGGGAACAATTTATCGAGCAAGCACTCACGCTCGGCTGGCAGCTTAAGCGGTGCTGCACTGTACAACCCAGAGCACACAAACCCGCTCATCGGCTATTGATTGAACTAAGTTTAGCCTCGGCTTCTATGATTGATTCATCGTTGGTCATTCACTCATCAAGTGGTTATAGCGAAGCCTTTATTGCCCTAACTCAAGATTTTTATCTCAAGATGTAGAAATAACATGTGATCCTAATCACCAATCCCCCTATAATGTTCGACCTTAATTTTATAGCCAAATAAGCCTAACGGCTTGTGGAGTACTCACTGTGATCAAAACCTTTGCTGACCTCGATCTTGACCCTTGCATCATTGCGGCCATTGAAGATATGGGCTTTGAACGTCCCACCCAAGTTCAAGCTGAAGCGATCCCACAAGCCCTAGATGGTCGAGATATTCTTGCCTCTGCGCCAACGGGAACCGGTAAAACCGCTGCATTTGTTTTACCCGCGCTACAATATCTTTTAGATTTTCCGCGCAAGCGAGCCGGCCCTGCACGCGTCTTGATTCTGACCCCAACTCGTGAATTGGCGATGCAAGTGGCGGATCAAGCTCGTGAACTGGCGAAGAATACTCGCCTCAATATCGTTACCATCACCGGCGGCGTACAATATCAAGAGCACGCCGACATCTTAGCCAAAACGCAAGATATTGTGGTGGCAACGCCTGGTCGCTTGATGGAATACATTGAAGGCGAGCGTTTTGATTGTCGTGCGATTGAATGGCTTATTTTGGATGAAGCTGACCGCATGCTGGACATGGGCTTTGGCCCAATCGTCGATCGTCTCGCTGCTGAATGTCGCTGGCGTAAACAGACCTTGCTCTTCTCTGCAACACTGGAAGGTCATGGTGTGGAAGGTTTTACCGCCGATCTCTTAAAAGAACCAGCAACAATCAATGCCGATCCTTCTCGTCGTGAACGCAAAAAAATCACCCAATGGTATCACCGCGCCGATACCATGGTGCACAAAGTTGAGCTATTGAAGAAAATCCTCACCGAGCAAGCCGAACGTTCTATCGTGTTTATCAAAACTCGTGAGCGCTTAGCTGATTTGCGTACAGAGCTAGAAAAAGCGCAAATTCCTTGTGCTTGGATTCAAGGCGAAATGCCACAAGATCGTCGCAATAACGCCATTACGCGATTCCGTGAAGGCGCAGTCAACGTACTACTGGCAACCGACGTGGCCGCACGCGGTATTGACTTACCTGACGTAAGTCACGTGATCAACTTTGATATGCCACGCTCAGCGGATGTGTACTTACACCGCATAGGTCGTACGGCTCGTGCTGGTAAAAAAGGCAATGCGATCTCTTTGGTTGAAGCCCATGATCAAGTGATGATGGACCGCGTCGCGCGTTATGTCGATGAGGAGATCAAAGAGCGCTTCATTAAAGATATGCGCCCGCAGCACAAAAAGCCGGTATTCAAAAAGAAAAAGAAAACCGATGACAAAAAAGTCAAAGTGGTTTCTAAGAAGAAGAAAGCGAACAAAAAGAAAAAATAGTGTTCCAATACCACCTATAAAAAAATGCCGATACTGAAATATCGGCATTTTTTATCTTTAACATTTGAAGAGAGTGTCACTCTCTTCAAAATCACCAAGTTTTAATGTTCGCGTGTCGCACGGAACTCCACTTCAGGAAAACGCTCTTTGGCCAGATTTAAATTGACCATAGTCGGCGCGATGTAAGTCAGGTTATCCCCACCATCCAATGCGATGTTACTTTGGTTTTTGCGCTTAAACTCTTCGAATTTTTTATCATCTGCGCACTCAATCCAACGTGCTGTTGCAACGTTAACACCTTCGTAAATCGCCTCAACGTTGTATTCAGATTTTAAACGAGACACCACCACATCAAACTGCAGCACACCCACTGCACCCACAATCAAATCGTTATTTTGTAGTGGGCGGAAGACTTGAACCGCTCCCTCTTCCGACAACTGCACTAAACCTTTAAGCAGTTGCTTCTGCTTCAGTGGATCGCGCAAGCGAATACGACGGAACAGCTCAGGAGCAAAGTTAGGAATACCTGAGAATTTCAACGATTCACCTTGAGTAAAGGTATCGCCAATCTGAATCGTTCCATGGTTATGCAAACCGATAATATCGCCAGCATAAGCATTTTCAGCACGAGAGCGATCGCCTGCCATAAAGGTAACCGCATCAGAAATACTCACTTGCTTACCAATACGCACGTGGTTCATTTTCATGCCTTGGGTATAAGTACCCGACACAATACGCATAAACGCAATACGATCGCGGTGTTTAGGATCCATGTTCGCTTGGATTTTAAACACAAAGCCTGAGAATTTCTCTTCCGTGGCTTCAACAATACGCTCATTAGCTTGACGTGGCATCGGCGCCGGAGCCCACTCAGTTAAACCATGCAGCATATGGTCAACACCAAAGTTACCTAATGCCGTTCCGAAGAAAACAGGGGTCAACTCACCTTTTAAAAACAGCTCTTGATCAAATTCATGAGAAGCGCCCAATACTAACTCAAGCTCATCACGCAGTTGAGCAGCAAGGTCATCACCCACCGCCTTATCCAGTTCAGGGTTATTGAGGCCCTTAACAATGCGCTCTTCTTGAATGGTGTGGCCTTGGCCTGTTGCGTATAGAATCGTCTCATCACGGTGAATGTGGTACACGCCTTTAAACTCTTTACCACAACCCACTGGCCATGAAATCGGGGCACAGGCAATCTTCAGCTCATTCTCCACTTCATCAAGCAATTCCATTGGGTCGCGGATCTCACGGTCCAATTTGTTCATGAAGGTTACAATCGGTGTATCACGTAAGCGAGTCACTTCCATCAGCTTACGAGTACGATCTTCAACACCTTTTGCTGCATCAATCACCATTAAGCACGAGTCAACCGCCGTCAATGTGCGGTAAGTATCTTCCGAGAAGTCTTCGTGCCCTGGAGTATCGAGCAAGTTAACCAAACAATGATTGTAAGGAAATTGCATCACAGAGGTCGTGACTGAAATACCACGCTCTTTTTCCATTTCCATCCAATCTGATTTAGCATGCTGGTTAGAGCCGCGCCCTTTTACCGTTCCCGCTTTTTGAATAGCGTTCCCAAATAGCAGAACTTTTTCAGTAATGGTGGTTTTACCCGCATCCGGGTGCGAAATAATAGCGAAGGTTCTACGTTTAGAAACTTCACTCAAAAAAGGAGTATTTGACATGAAACAGGTCTTCTCAATATGCTGATATAAGGGAGAGCCGAAGCGCTTACGCTGATCAGCAGTTCGATTCAAATTTGCGCGGTATTCTCCCCTATATTTGATCTGGGAGCAACTTTCGTCGCTATACAAATCAACAAGAGAATGACGACCTTTCTAT
>NZ_NDIM01000193.1:0-9755 GCF_002241375.1 Vibrio sp. V19_P1S1T109
CGCGAAAGCAAAATCTAAAATCAAGATAGGCAAAAAATTTAAATATAAAGTTCCAGAGAAATACATACGGATACAAATCAATGCAGCAGAGTTATGAGTAAGGTGTGATTTCACTGTGAAATGAAAATTTGGATGTATGGTTTCAATTGCTATGATGGTTTACAAATCAAAGTGCGCATTATGTGCCGTTAGGTTAAATGGAACTGGTATCACATCAAGAATAGTATCCCTCGCTTTTGAGGGATATAAGAATGAAGTACGGCGAAATGACAAAAAATTATGTTTTTCGTGAATTTGAATGTCATTTAAGCGAGGAAGAGACAGCAAAACTTTGTTTTAAAAGTGTGAGCGTTGTCAAAGGTTGGGATAGGGGAAAAGAGATACCAAGAGAGTGCAAAAGGCTAATGCGGATGGCAAAAGGGCGAGAGCTAAGCGCATGTGAAAGCTGGGAGCAGTTCAGAATGCACCACAACAGGCTGGAACTGCCAAGCGGCCAACTAGTATCAGCTCAGGAAATATTGACAGGAATTGCGCTCATAGAGATTAAATCAGAGCTTGAAATCAAGACAAGCACGAAGCTACTCAAGATAGCGCGAAGCATTGCAAAGATAAGGAAATAGAAAAGGGGCGAAAGCCCCTTAATTTATAGCGCGCTTTCTTTGCGCCCTCTTTCTACATGTTGGGGATGCGTATAACTGACGGCCGACAAGAGAAGCACCGCATCCACAATTACACGTCACAGACAAGTTCACCTGGTCAGTCACGGCTTTAAGTTCTCGATGAGTCACAGACAAGTTCACCTGGTCAGTCACACCGTAATAATCTCTATCCACCAAATCCGCAAGCACTCGGCCCAAAGCGAGGGGAACACCATTACCCACTGCACGTTTTTTTCCTTCAACCGTAAACGATGGTAAATCAAAATCGTCAGGAAGACCTTGCAGTTGCTTTAGTTGAGCAAATGAGCGCTCATCAGAAGCCGTGGCAGCACTATTTGTGGTTTCTTTTGTCGTGTAAATCGGCGGTGTGAGTTTAGCTCCGTTCTTAGCACCAAACTGGAAATGCCTCAACCTGCTGCAATCAGTATACCAAGCGAGATTTAACGGAAATCGCTGCCATGAGTAGCCCTTGATTTTTAGGTCTGGAACTCGCGCTACATTCTCTAAAAGCCACCATTTAGGGCTTGCTTCTAACACTATGCGTTTATATTCATTGAGCATTTCCAACCCGTAACCTGTCGGTTCATTTCTGTTAAGTGCAGAAAACTCCTGACACGGTGAACCACCAATCACACCAGCAAAAACGCCCTCGGGTACGTGGAAATCTCTAATATCTTGGCCTAGTAAAATATCAGGGCCACGCACAACACAAAAGCCGCGCTGCTCAAACGGTTTAGAGAAGAGATCAACACCGGGGAATAGTGAGAGAATGAGTCTATTTTTTGTCACTGTTTTTACTCCTAGCCGAGTCACGCCAATCAGATACCGGTTAGTCACATTTTAATCATCATTGCGTGACTTGTCGACCGCTAATATCTGTGACACCTGCAGCAGCAAAATCACAATATTGTCGTCTTAATAACGACCTTGAGCTCTTTCTTGACCTGCTTTTTGCCCTCGGAGCGGAAGAGGCCACCTAGAAGCGGTATATCCATTAGAACGGGCACACCAGAGACGGAATTGCGCTCCTCGCTTGAGATAAGGCCACCAAGCGCGATGGTCTGCTTATCACTGACCTTAACAACTGTGCTCAGGGTTCGCTTGTTTGTGATGATGTCAGCAGCAATAGCCGAGTCCGTTACGGTGCTTGACTCTTGATTGATAACGAGGACAACGTCACCGCCGAGAACATGCGGCGTAACCTCAAGCGTGACGCCTACATCTTTTCGCTCAATGCGCTGAATTGTGTTACCGCCGTCTGTAACTTCACTAGAGACGAGAAACGGCACGTTCTGACCTACCGTGATGTAACCGCGCTCTCTGTCCATGATGAGCATGTTTGGCCGAGAAAGCAGCTCTGTGTGCTGATTAGTCGAAACGGCCTTTACCAAAGCGTCGAAATTACCACCCTCAAAAAAGAGTACGTTGTCCTTTGCCTTGTCAATAAGCGCTAGGTTGGTAATAAATCCGGCACTATCAAAAGCGGCTTGGAGGTTAACGCCTAGCTCTTGATTGTCGCCTAACTCGGTTTCAGTGATGATAGCTTCAATGAACACTTGACGCTGTGGCGTGTCCACGCCCTCAATAATCGCGTCTATCTTTCTCAGTTGCTCAGCCGTACCCGAAACAATGAGCGCGTTAGTGGTCGGGAGAACTTGAACGCCGTAGTTGTCGAGTGGCTTATCCTTGAGCGACTGCGAAACCGTGGCGCGGAGCGTGGCGGTCATCAAATCCACTATCTTAGTATTGCGCACATTGTTGAGGCGGTAGAGCTTAACCTCAGCAGGTTCAAAGATGGTCAGCTCTTGTGTGTTTATCTTGACAACGTAAGCGCCTGAATCCTTTTCAAGCAGATAGCCGTGAGAGCGAAGAACGGAATCAAAAAAGGCGGGATATTCGGACGGGAGCAAATCGGGAGCGGTAAAGCTGACAGAACCAGAGACGCCTTGACCAAGCACAATCTTGAGGCCCGTTTGACCTGAATACCATGAAACGAACTCACCGATGGGCGTGTTATTGGACTCAAAAAGTTGAGACTCGTTGGCGTGACCGGGCGAGCAAGTGAGCGCGATAAGTAAAACGAACTTGCTGGATGTGGAAAAGTAATTAATAAACTTAAATAACTGTTTATTAACCACTTTACCACAGCGCAGGGCAACCACGGCACACGCTTGCAGTTTGCCTACGGCGCAATAATTTTTTGTTTTTTTCTTTTCTTTTAAAGATAAAAGCGGACGGAGCAGGGCAGGGGCAAAAGTAGGGCCGAACTCTTGCAAGCGATTCTCAGGACGAAATGACAGACCCTTTATTAATGTAAAGGGTTGATACGAAAGCGCTGAAAATCGAGAACAGTTCGCTTTTATATTTTTTGATATAATTTTATATCTTTTTATTTGCTCGTTTGAGTTAAATGTGCTAGCGATTTTAGCAATTAATCGTTTCACTTTGACCACCTTGACTGACCGTGACCTCACAGCGTGAGGATGATGTAATTTCAAAGCCCATAGAACGCAGCTCGTAACTCGTTAGCTTGGAGCCGCCTTTGTCTAGCTCAAAGTTGATAGGGGCATTAGGCAGTGCGCTATAGCTAGTAATGCGATAACCACCAAGCAGAGATTTAAGGTCCGATGCGGTAGCGGTTGGCGTTTCGTCTATGACTGCATTGGTTGGTTGTGGCGGTGTCACTATCATCATTAAAACGAACGTGGAGACACAACCGAACGTGAGAGCGGCAAGGCGTGAATACTTGCGAAAGTAGATTTTTGTAATACGCATGATGTTTCTCGCTGTGTATGGGACGGTGTAACGGCCGTGAACGTACCAAGGCGGCAGAACTGAATAAACGCCATGCTCGTAATTGTTTCTAAACATCTGCTTAGTGTCGTAAGAGCTGTATAAATCAGTGCCCCAGAGCATCCATTTATCAACGGTTAGTGAGTTGGTGTTATCGCCGTACTTAACAATACCCACGTGAAGTTTTGGAAGCGGAAGCCTAAGCTGTCCGAGCGTTAATAACGTGATAAGAAAGGAGAGGATAGGCACCTGCATTCTATCGAGACGTCGACAAAAAACGGTGTGCTCAGCGAGAGCGAGGCGAGCTTGCTTATCAACAATTGAAATATCTTGAACGATAAAAATAACGTCCCATCCCAATTTTCGGATGTGCAAAAGGTGGTCAATCAAAGCCTGGCGACTTTTATCATTCCACGTTCTGGAGTTAAACCAAGTGCCGCACTCATCGAGGACAATTAAGCCGTCTTTTTTAACGTCATAGCTTTTATTGGCAGAGCCAAGTACAAGCAAATCCTCAACCGTTGGCTTGTCGGGAATGCGGAAAAGCTTAGTGTGTCGCTTATTGCGGCCGAGCATTTCTTTTAAGTTAATATCGAGATTAGTGGCAACGGGAACGCCACGGTGAAACGCTTCACGGATTTTAGAAACAGCGACAAGGGACTTGCCAGAGCCAAGTTTACCCGTAACAAAATAGACGCAAGCCATATCAAGAACTCATCTTTGTAATGACGTAGAACTGCCAAGCCCAGACCCAGCGAATGACGCGAGCAGACAGAACCGCGCTCATGCAGGGGATAGCATTAGCGGGAACAACCATACCCCAAGCAACAGAAAGATAAGGCGGCGCAATAAAGCTCAAGCCAGCAGCAAGGGCATAAATAGAAGCAGCAACAGCAGTCGCAAGGCCAATTATCAGCGTGATAACAGTGAGATTAATAGCAAGGCCGCGCGCCATTCGAGCGGAAAACCAAGCAAGAATATTCGCAGCAAGGCCAGCAAAGAACGCAGCAATGGCGGGTACTCTAAGCGCTGTACCGATACCCGTTAAAATGGGCAATAAAAAAACTGGCATAGTGTTATCTCCTACTCATGTATGGAGTGGTGCCACTGACAGGAGTGACGCCATTCAACAAAATATCAATAAGGGTCCAGAGCGTGAAAACGTAAATCAAAAATGAAATAATGGACTTCAGACGAGTACTGAACTCACAGCCGAGCGTGAACGTACCCATTGAAGTCACCATGGGAAAATCGACACAATCAGATGAAGAGGGAAGAACGCCAAGCAAATCACCAACGGCCATATCAATATAAACTTGGGTTTCATCAGTCATAGGCTCGATAGAGGCCACTCTTGCATAATTAACTAGGGCGCTATTAGCAGCGGATAGCTCAGTATCAGCAGCGGCAATCATTTGAGTGTAAGCTGCATCGATATATGACTCACTCAAACCGTTTTCACCTTGGCATCTAAAAGGGTCAGCGTTTGGGTCACATGGCGTTGGTATTTTTTCACCAAGCGCTTCAATTGCGCCGACAATATCAGTCGTTTGAGTGCCGATAGCTTCAGTTAATGAATTAGTTTGCCCCGAAATGGCTTTGCCAACATAAACACCGGAATCAGAAATAACTTTGTTTTGCTGCTGTATGAGCTTTTTATTATTGTCAGCAATTTTTATATCGTTATTCATTTGGTCAACAATAGACTGACCAATGCCTGAATTTTTAGAATTCAAGTCGGTAAGCTGTTTATTTAATGCTGCGAATGAATCGACGTTATTATTATTAAGCGTAGTGACCGATTTATTTAAATCAGCATTCATATTCTGAACAGCGCTTAATAATGCAGGGTCCGAAGTTTCACCCGTTGGCGGTGTAACGTCTGGCACGGTAGGACGTTCACCGCCAGTTGATGGAGCATCACCACCGGGTATTGGTCTAAATGGGTCACTAGGGTCAATCGGTGTTGACGGGTCGGGCATACAATCGGGCCAATTTGGCATACCCATCGCGCAGACGTTCGGCTCATCGCAACGCATATCTAAACTTTGAAAGAAATCAGAGCAACTATAAGTAAATATGCCCTTTTGCTCAGCGCATGAAGCTTCACCTTGAGCTATTTCGTCCCAAGTTGATTGCCTATCACAGAACTCAGGCAAATAGCATTCGTTCGTTACAGGACTTAATTCCTCGGGTGGTGTGCAAACGGGTGGCGGTGGCGGAGTGACAACCTCAAATCTAACAGTAATCTGATAATAACCACCATCGCCGTAAGAACAATTATAACCACCAGTCTCACCAGAATAAGAGCGGGACAAATTACCCTCGTTAGACTTCCTATTTAAATTAATATACTTGCCAGCATAATATACACACTTGCCAATATAAAACGAATCCATAGCTTGAAAGTCAGAAAAAACCATTCCCACACCTAAGCCACCATGAGAAAAATTAACCTTATACTCAGCGGAAGCATTAAAAGAAACACCAAAAGTTAATAATAAAAATGCGATGCTTTTTTTAATGCTCATTATTTTACGTCCGATTAAATAAAAGAAAGTCGGGTGAATACACACCCGACCAGATAAGCAAATTAGCTTGCTTTGTTTGCGCCTTTGCGAACCAATTTAAGGCCAACAAAGCCAACTGTAAGAGCAGTACCGAAGCCCCACATCCACGCAAGAACAGTATCACCCACTTCCTTTACGCCATCTAAAGCGGCTTGGGCTTCAGGTGGGATAGCAGCAGATGCAATACCCGCTACAGTTAGAAGACCTAGTGCTAGAGCTGTTTTGCTTTTTTTGTTCTTAAACATAATATTCACCATTTTACTGAGTTGAGTTAAGGAACTAGCCGGACGTGGCCACTTCCATTGCTTTTTTAAACATTAAGATTTTCACACCTGCCGTCCAACCTACGACCATAGCGATTGAGGCGGCGGCGGTGATGAATTGCCAATCGGTCATTAACGTTGACCCCCCGCTATCAGAAAGACGCCTATAATCAGAAACAGGCCCATGATGAAGATAAGCATCCAGAGCGAATCAACTTTATCCATGAGTTCTAAAAATTGAGCGTCAGTCATGATTTAGTGCCTACTTGTTGCCAAGTTCAGGTAATGCAAAAAGGTGGAAGCCGTTCAAAGCAACGTGCTTGCCCTCATCATTACCAAAGCTGAATTCTTTGTACTGAATTTCAAATGTCATACGTTTACCAACGCACTGAGTTAGAAGTTTGCCAGCCTCGCCACCTTTCCAGAGCTCAGGGCTAACTTTGACTTCGATAGTGTCAGTCGGGTTAGTAGTAATAAGATTGATTTTGCCAATCTGCAAAAGCTCACCACCACGACCATTTTTAGTTTCTTGAATGATGTCAGATGAATCTAAAATTAAGCCTTCGATTTTCATTTTGTTGTTTCCTATCTTGACGGTTAAAAATTAAAAAGGGAGTTATTGACACAAGTCCAAGGGCGGCATCAATGGAGCATATCTGGCGGGGCTGCGCCCACCAGATACGCCCCCTCGATGTCGCCTAAAAGAATGAGAGCCTCAAGCTCCTCGTAATAAGCGCAAACTTCCTCATACTCTTGAAAGCGCTTATCACACATGCGCTCGTATTCCTTTTCAGCTTCAAGGGCATCATAAAAATCAACAACGCTCGACATAATGCGTTTTTGAGCTGCAAGGAATTTCTCTTTATTCTCGGTTTGCCAACTGCGAAAACGAGTACAAAGAAATACTTTTCTGAACATCAAACCAGAGACACGACCTTGAGCGGCATCACCGAAACGAGTAGGCGAGAATTCACCCGAAGCAAGCAAGCGCTCAATAGCATCAGGTGCGTTGTATTGAAGTCTGACAGGTTGGTCTTTGCGCTTGACAAAAACTCCGCCCATAGCGGCGCAAAAATCCTTCCAATCGCCAACGTCGGCGGCTTTTCTAATTTTCTCAAGCATGAAATGCTCAGTTTCGGATAAGTCAGATAGCACAATGTCGCCCTCTTTGAATTCTTCTCTTAATCTGCGCATTTCACGCCAAACTTGAACGGATGGACCGCCGATAAATTGAAACTGTTTAATGCCGTTAACACGCGCCCAAGTGACCACACGCTCAGCAGCGTCAATACCGCTAAGTGATGAATCTCTATCAGAATCGATGTGTTTGCCGTCAATGCTTTTACTGATGTATTTAGCGACATAACCAACAGCGCTACCCTTGGATGGGTCGATGTATTCAGAGGTGAAACGATGCTTTTGAGCGCCTTTCTCGTTCGGGGAATCTCTGAAAGCCAAGCGCTTAAATTCAGCAGTCACAATGTCACGATGCTCAGGCAGCATGAACAGCAGATAGTGGTGATGCGGTGTGCCGTCCTGATGAGGCTCAGCAATTCTCATACCGTAAACTTTGATTTGCTTTCTAGCGAGAACGCGACCCAAGTCCTGCCAAACTTTCATTAAGTAGTCATGAGCGTTACGGGCCGTTGGTCGATTGGCATCAAGCCATTTCTTATTCACGACACCGTTAGAAATTGGATGAAAACGACTAGGGGATGTGGACGTGTAGAAAGCAGCAGAGTGACCAAACTCTTGAGCCATTTCCTCAAAGCCGCGCAAACGGGTGAACATTTCGCCGCGTCTGATTTCCTTGTTAGAAACGGATTTTTCCGCAAGCTCAGCAATCGTGAACCAGTTCTCTAAATCGTTAGGGTCATAAGCAACCGTATTCTCAAGCGCGATTTGGTTTGATGTGTTTCTCTCGCGTTGGCGCATGACGGAAAAGTCAGAGCAATAAACTTGCTTAGCACGTTGCACAAGCGACAAGTCACGAGCAACTTGTTCAACGATGTATGCGTATTTTTTGCGCAACTGTCTACGCAAGAAAATCTCATCACAAACGCGATTAACCAAAGAAAAGAGTTCACCTTTTTTTCCCTTTTCTTTGATTAATTCATCACGGAACGAAAGACCCAAAGAGGCCAAAAGTTCGCAAGCTTTGCCGAATTGCTCAGGCTCAGGCAAAGAGAGAATTTGCTTTTTAAATGCGCGAGATTTAGCGGATGCCAAATCTTTTATTTCATCGTCAGACATGGCCGCGCTATGGCCGTTAATCAATAGTCGGTCATTGGCGGCTTGAACTTGAATCATGGCCTCATTGAACGATTTGTTGTCACAGGTATCTAAAAATGAGCGCGTCATGTGGCGACTAAAATCACCGTGACGGAAAGTAGAGCGGTACAAGTCCTCGCGCCAGTTGGTAAGCGTGTTGATTTTTGAAAGGTCGTAACGCTTAGGGAGTTTGAAATCCTCCATGAACTGGGCAAAAGACGAAAGGCGAGGTTTGGAAATAAATTTAGGAGCAGATACGAAACGCTTAGGCTCAATCGGCAAACGTGGTTCGGAGAAATGGCGAACAGGCTCAAGAACTGGCGTGTATAAATGCTCCATGCTCATGACTAGCAAACCTCGTGGGAGATTTGAGCAAGAGGCCAGCGGCGCTGAACTTCAGGCAAAATGGCTTGAGCCGAGACGAGAGGCATTTTTACAGCAAGCGATTGAATAGAGGTTATTGAATAAAATTGCTTATCATTAGGCGCTAGGCACTCATAAGACAAGAAACGAGGAATTGCGCCAGATGCAACCTGAATGGTTACAAACGGATTCATTGAGTTTGATAGTTTTGCTTTCTTAACTGAAATTGCCATAACAACCACCTTGACTGATTGAGGGATTGACCACCAAGGGCGAGAGCGTCAAGAGCAAGCGCCCAAGGCAGTCAAATATCGAATTGAGAGGATTATAGGCACAATTTTTCGTGCCCGTTAAGCACGAAAAAACATGCTTATTAAGCTAAGATTGATTAAAAGGGAGGATTTGCCATGTATCAAAGTCAGCTATTAGATGCCTACAAAAAGGCTCAAAACTACATACAAGACAAACAAATTGCGCACGATTTGAATCTACCGAGACAAAGGATAGGTGAAATGCGCAAAGGTATGCGCTATATATCTGATGAGGAAGCAGTTTTCCTCGCAGAACAAGCAGGAATTGACCCCGAGCTGGCTTTACTCGGATGCCACGCAGACCGCAACGAAAACCCAAGAATAAAACAGCTATGGGAACACATAGCAAAAAAGCACAACGGGCTAGGATTAAGAACAATATCAATGGGTTGCGGAGCATTGGCGTTAATGGTTAGCACCAAAACGGAAGCTATATTACAGTACGCATTATGTATATTATGTTAAATAAAGGATAACAAAATGAAAGCGCCATGCCTTTATGCGCTTTCTAGGGATGTAGCCATT